>JAFUZZ010000001.1 GCA_017476325.1 bacterium
ATCAATCCGAAGAGGATTAGATTTTCAAGTGACTTAGCCATCCCGAGCAGAGGCACGAACGAAGAGAGAGGCGAACAATTACAAACGGAAACGTTGAGTTTTCGTTTTAAATGTGAGCGGTGCTGTTTATCGCGAGGGCGTTTGCCTACGGACGGAGTCGAAAATAAAAGGCGAGGGATATTATATTGGAAAATATTGTTTTGAATAAAAAGTATAAATCTTTAATTGCGGATAAAAAATATTTATGATAGAGTTATGAAAAAGCGCTCGTAGCTCAGTAGGATAGAGCGGCGGTTTCCTAAACCGCGTCTGCCGTGGGTTCGACTCCCACCGGGCGCAATTTTTATAGGAGTAAAATTGAACGAAAATTCTAAGTGCCCTATTTGCGGCGGAAAAACAGTTAAGCAAAATGCTGTATTTTCAAATTTTATAAAAGAAAGAGTTTTTGATAATGTTGATGTTTCAACGGATGTTTTAATTTGTGAAAATTGCGGGTTTCAATATTCAAGTTACAGATACAATGAAATGGAAGTTCAAAAACTTTATAACGGATATCGTAATGAACATTATCAAAAACAAAGACAACGTCATGATGTTTGGTATACTCCGCAAATAAATGCTTTAATCGGGAAAAATGATACTGAAATAAAAAATAGAGTAAAGAATATGATAAATATTCTTGAACGAAATATTCCGAACGGCTTAAAATCCATAGAAAAGGTACTTGATTGGGGCGGAGATAAAGGACAATTTATTCCTAAACAAATTAAAGAAAAATATCTCTATGATATTTCTAATATCGAATGTGTTGAGGGTGTTTCTGTAATTAATCCTTATGAAACCAACAAAGATTGGGATTTGGTGATGTGTTGTCATGTTTTAGAACATCTTGCAAATCCAATCGAGGTTTTAGAAAGTATTAACAGCATTATGCAAAAAGATAAATATCTTTATGTTGAATTACCCTATGAATTAGGAAAAAGTAATATTTTCTCAAATGTCGGGTTTTTGTTTAATAAATACTTTAGTTGGAAAAATATAATAAAACATTATATAAACATAAAAAAACTCGGAGCATGTCGAATAATATCCGAACATATAAATTTTTATACACCTGAGGCAATATCAAAACAACTTGAAAACTGCGGCTTTAAGGTTGTAGAGGTTTCGGTAAATAAAATAAATCAAGAATGGTGTAAGGGTTCGATAATAAGCGTACTTGCATATAAAATTTAAAAAAGTTTTAGAAATTATATTTTTGTAATATAATAAACGAGGAAGTACATAAAAAGGGAGAAAAAAGATTATGGCTAAATTTGTATGTAGTGTTTGCGGTTATACTCACATTGGAGATGAAGCACCTGAAAAATGCCCTCAATGCGGTGTTCCTGCGTCTAAATTCAACAAAGTTGAAGAAACAGAATTAAACTTTGTTACAGAACATCAAATCGGTATTGGTAAAGATGTTGACGCTGAGGTTAAACAAGGTTTGAAAGATCACTTTATCGGCGAATGCACAGAAGTCGGCATGTATCTTGCAATGTCAAGACAAGCAGACAGAGAAGGATATCCTGAAGTTGCTGAAGCTTACAAAAGAATTGCTTTTGAAGAAGCGGAACATGCAGCAAGATTCGCTGAAATGTTAGGCGAAGTTGTTGCTCCTTGCACAAAAACAAACCTACAAGCAAGAGTAGATGCTGAATGCGGCGCATGCGAGGCAAAACAAAAAATCGCTTCTCGCGCTAAAGAATGCGGATACGATGCTATTCATGATTCTGTTCATGAAATGGCTAAAGACGAAGCACGTCACGGCAAAGCGTTTAAAGGTTTGTTAGACAGATACTTTGCGTAAACACGTATATCGTTAAATTTAATTACATTTATTATTAAAAAAACAGGGACTTTATTTAAAAAGTCCCCGTTTTTTATAATTTATAGCTTACTTTAGATTAACTGTTTGCCAAACAAGCAGTTTTTTCTTCTTCGGTAACGCCTTTTCTTGTAAGATTAATTCTTCCCTTGTCATCAATTTTGATTACCTTAACAACAACTTCTTGACCGATAGTCAAATGTGGTTCAATAGCCTCAATTCGTTCGTGACAAACTTGAGAGATGTGTATCATACCGTCTTTTCCGCCGCCAAGTTCGACAAATGCGCCGATAGGAATAATTCTTACAACTTTTCCTTTAAGCACCATTCCCTCTTCAGGTTTGAATGTCAAATCCTTAATCATCTTGATTGCAATTTTTGCGCCCTCTTGATCGTTAGATGTGATTGTAACAAGACCTGAATCCTGAATATCAATTTCTGCGCCTGATGCGTCAATAATCGCTCTGATTTGTTTTCCGCCCGGTCCGATAACAGTTCCGATGTCATCTGTCGGAATAGTCAACGTTGTAATTGCCGGTGCAAATGGTGATAATTCCTTAGCCGGTTCGGTAATTGCTTCTCTCATTTTACCCAAGATGTGCAATCTGCCTTCTTTTGCTTGTGCAAGTGCTTTTCTCAAAGTATCGTTCGGAATGCCTTTTGCTTTCATATCCATTTGCAACGCAGTAATTCCGTCGTCATTACCCGTAACTTTAAAGTCCATATCGCCAAGGAAATCCTCAATACCTTGAATATCGGTCAATACAACAGGCTCATAACCATCTTCCTTAATCATACCCATTGCAACGCCGCCAATCATGCACTTAACAGGAACACCCGCATTCATCAAAGCCATTGATGAACCGCAAGTTGATGCCATTGATGTAGATCCGTTTGATTCCAAAACATCAGACGTTACGCGGATTGTATAACCAAATTCTTCTTCCGTAGGAAGTGCAGGGACATTAGCACGTTCAGCCAAATTACCGTGACCGACTTCACGTCTGCCGGGACCTCTTAGTGGTTTTACTTCACCGACAGAGAAACCGGGGAAGATATATTTGTGCATATATCTTTTTTCTCTGACAGGATCAACTCCGTCAAGTTCTTGTTTCATTGCAGGCCCTGCAAGAGTTGCAACAGACAATACTTGGGTTTGACCTCTTGTAAATACTGCAGAACCGTGTGCGCGGGGAATAACTCCGACTTCGCACCAAATAGGACGAACTTCGTTTGGTTTTCTTCCGTCTGCTCTAACGCCCTCTTCCAAAATCATCTTACGCATAACTTTCTTTTCTGCGGCTTTAAATTCTTCCGCAACAAAGTCAATGCCTGTTTCTTCAATCATTGCATGGATTGCATCATCCTCAGGTAAAGCCTCAACGCGTTCTTTTACAAGTTTTTTAGCGGCGTCAAGTTTTTCTTGTCTGTACGCTCTGTCAAAGTTATGATAAGCGTCATGGATTGCATCGCCTGCAACTTCTTGAATAATATTTTTCAATTCTGATGTATCGTAAGGGTTAACAAACTCTTCTCTTTCTACTCCGCATTCTTTGGCAAATGCAAGTTGAACATCACATTGTTTTCTGATTTCTACTTGAGCAAATTCAACAGCTTCCATAATATCATCTTCTGTTACGAAGTTACATCCTGCCTCAACCATGATTACGGAATCCGCAGTACCGGCAACAACGATATCCAAATCAGACTGTGCCGCTTGTTGGTGAGTAGGGTTTGCAATTAATTGACCGTCAACTTTACCGACTCTGACAGCCCCTACAGGGCCCTCAAACGGAGCACCTGAAAGCATTAGAGCGAATGATGCGCCAAGCATTGCAAGTGTATCAGGTTGATTTTCTTGATCGTAGCTGAATAATTGAGCAACGATTTGAATATCGTTTCTGTATCCTTTAGGGAACAACGGTCTGATAGGTCTGTCGATAAGACGAGATATTAAAATCGCCTTGTCGGATGCTTTACCCTCAGAACGGTTGTAACCGCCGGGGATTTTACCTATAGCAGACATTCTTTCTTCATAGTCAATAAGCAATGGGAAAAAGTCAATTCCCACTCTTGGTTCTTTACTAACGCAAGCATGCACAAACAACATTGTATCACCGCAACGAACGGTAACGGAACTTGTTGCAGAATTTGCGTATTTTCCTGTTTCAACAATAACCGGCTTTCCGCCTACTTCAAATTGAGTTTTCTTTACTTCTACCATCTTTTTTCCTTCATCTTAGTATTTTCAAGATTATTATATATTATAAATAAAAAAATAACAATAAAAATTTTCAAACAAAAAAACGAGGATGACTAAAAAGTCTGCCAATTGAAACAAATTGTCACCCTGAATTTATGACAAAGCGAACCGTTGAGGTTAACCGAAACGAGTGAGCCTGTCGTCGTTAGACATCAGGGTCTGTTATTATTTGGTTTAAACAGATTCTGAACCCGCCTTCGGCGTTTCAGAATGACAGGTTTTTGATGCCCCATTAAAATTTTCAAGAGCAAAATCCGCGTCTTTGCTAAGATTGGAACCTAACGCCCCACAATTCTGAGAACCTAAATCCGCATCCTCACTAGTATTGAGACCTAACGTCCCCCCCCCCTAGTCGGGTCAATAAATTTTTCATAAAATACCTCCTGGTTTGTTAACTACATTGTCATTATAAACTATGTTGCAAAAAAAGTTCAAGTCCCCTATTATAAAATTAAATAAATTACGGGTTGACTAAGCACGCCCCACTTACTTTTTAATGCTATTTTTCAAAAACTTTACCCAAGTTGGGGTTGAAAATTTTTATATTTTTATTTAATATCTATTCCGAAATATTATGATAAAATTCTTGCTTGTAATATCTTTAATAGCTATTTTTTTAGTTTCGTTTTGGATTATTTCAAAAATAATTATATTGAACAACTCCGTAAAACGAATGATTTTGGATACATATATATTGGAACAACGAATTGTAATCGGCTTGGATAAAATTAAGCGTACAATCTCACCAAAACCTATTTCCAAAAAGAAAAACAGCATAAAATTTTTTGATATCTTATTACTTGCGGCGGATACTGCTCTAACGTTGATTTATAAACATAAATACGAACGTATTAAAGACTACTGCGAATTTTTGAAAAATACTCTCGCTTAAATCACTATTTATAAATCATCAAAATAAAATATGGATAACAATGAAAATGAAAACAAGGCTCCAATAATATATCATGATATATGTATATCTGAAAGTTCTTTGAACATACTAATAAATTATGTCGAAAATTATTTAGAAGCACTTGAAAAAAAAGACCTTATATATAATTTAGAATTAATAATAGATAAAACAACAAATATTGAAACTACTATGAGAGAATATATAAACTCAATATTTTAATTTTGTATTATATACCTGTAAAATCAAACAGTTCATTTAATTCTAAATTTAGTCCATTTGCAATTTTTGCAACAGTATCTAATTCAGGAAAACATTTACCTTTTTCAATCAATCCCATTGTTGTTCGATGGAGTCCGGCCAATTCTGCAAGTTTTTCTTGAGATATTTCTTGTTTAATTCGTTCTATTTTTATTTTTTTGCCAAATATTTTAGGCAAATTATCAACATCTATCGTCATAATAAAATTCTAGTTATTGACATATAATTTTCCACAGATTATTATATTCTTATGAATAAAATTATATTCATATAAATACAGAGGATTTTAAATGGAAAACTTAAATGATATAGCAAATGTAATGTACAAAGATATATCCGAACTCAATTCGTTATTAATTGTTTTAAAAACTTTTCTTGATGATGAAACCAATAATATAGATTCAGTAATTATATTAGATATATTGGAAATATCCTTGCAAAAAATACAACTTGTAAAAAAAAGTTTTAAAAATTTTTTAGAAAAAACCATTTAATATTTATAATTCATCATCTAGCAACACGCAAGGTAATCAAAAACATTATTCATTTTGCCTTGCAAATCCTCTACAGGAACCTCTTCATCAAGTTCCAATGTTATAATAGGCACATTCCGCTCAACACCAAAATAGTTTCCCATACTTCCCGGAGTCGGATACCCTATGTCGTTTGATGTGCTATATCCTATTATATCAGATATCTTTTTCGCATACTCATCCGCAGGTCCATCGTAATTAACCACTTTATATGGCGCGTGAATTGTCAATATTATGTCAGGTTTGTATTCCTCAAAAACTTCAAGCATAAACTTTGTTTCCGTTTCACTTGCAGGCTCTTCCCCGCCAAAGTATTGATTACGCTCGGATTTTACCCAGTTTTTGGTCGGATAATTTCTGTTTAAATCTACCCCGTTTGAGTTTTGCCTTTCATTCTTTGAGTACCCGTCAGGGTTTAAACACGGAAGAAACAACATTCTGTTTGTATTTTTACAAGGAAAATAATTCTCAATTAATGCCTTTCCCTGAGGCTCTTCTCCATGTACAACTCCAACTATAAGAATAGTTTTACCAATCCCGTACTGCTCCTTTAAAACAATTTCTCGTCCGCATTTTGAAGATGTCTTTTTTATAACATTCATTATCTTACCTCTGACGGAATAGCGAGCGGAATTGTAAATACCTCTTCTTCAGACTCGTCTTCCTGCTGCTGTTGTTTAGAATCCTGAATAGTTTGTTTTCTGACGTTTTCTACCGCATCGTCAATATTATTCATAACTTGTTCGGAAACCTCAACCGGTTTGTCGGGAGCATAATTGTTTAAATCAATTACAGGATAATCAAAATCTTTGTTTCCGTATTCTTCCGTAGCAACTTTCATAACCTCTTTCCAAATTAAAGCAGGAACCGTACCACCCGTAATTTTACCGTTTTTGGTGTTGTCATCGTTTCCAACCCAAACCCCTGTAACTACATCAGGTGTATATCCGACAAAATAAGCATCACGCGAATCATCAGTAGTCCCTGTTTTGCCCGCAGCAGGTTTTCCTATGTTTGCCGCAATACCCGTACCTGATTTAATAACCGTTTTCATCATAGCTGTCATAACAGCCGCAGTTTCCGTGTCCATAACCTTTGTTGAACGGGTCGCCGGAGCCTGATACAAAACTTTACCGCGCGAAGATTCTATTCGCTCTATTGAATACAAATCAACCCTGTATCCCGAATTTGCAAACGCACCATAAGCTCTTACAAATTCAAACAGTTTAACCCCGTTTGAACCAAGTGCTATTGTATAGTCATATTCCAATGGGGTCGAAATACCCATCGATCTTGCCATTTGGATAACCGCTCTTACTCCTGTCAATTCAATTAATCTTGCCGCGCATACGTTTGAAGAAACCATCAACGCTTTATAAACAGGAATAGAGCCTCTGTATTTATTTCCGTAGTTTTTTGGCGACCAATCCCCTGCCGTAAAAGGCTTATCGTCAATCAAATCATTTGGCTTAACACCTTTTTCAACAGCAGCTGCGTAAACAATAGGTTTAAATGCCGAACCCGGTGGTCTTATTGCCTGTGTAACTCTGTCGTATTGACTCTTTGTGTAGTCTTTTCCGCCAACATAGGCTAATATTCTTCCGTCATGCGGATTTATTGAAAGCAACGCCGCCTGTCTTTTATCTCCGACCAAGCCCCAGGATTTCATTAGTTTTGGAATTGCCGCATTTGCCGCCTTTTGGGCTTTTGAATCAAGTGTCGTTACAATTTTATAACCGCCATGGGAAATTTCTGTTTCATCAAACCCTAATTTTTCCAAATCTTTCATAACGTAATCACAAAAATACGGCGCTTTGTTTAGAGTATATATTTGAGGAAGAGGATTTAATTTTAGCGGTTCTTTTGTTGCTTTGTTATACTGTTCTTTTGTAATATATTTCATTGTAAGCATACGTCTCAGAACTTTGTTGCGTCGTTTTATAGCTAAATCTTTACTGTGAAACGGAGAATAAACCGACGGTGCTTGAGGAAGTCCCGCAATTAAGGCGCATTCTGCCAGAGTTAAATCTTTTACGTGTTTATTAAAATATATTTGAGCCGCACCCTCAACACCGTAAGCACCTGAGCCAAGATATACATTGTTAAGGTACATTTCAAGAATTTGGTTTTTGCTCAAAGATTTTTCTATTTGAACAGCAACCATAAGTTCTTTAATTTTTCTCGTCATTGTCTTTTCGTTATTAAGGAATAAAATCCTTGCCAACTGTTGAGAAATCGTACTTGCACCTTGAACAACACGTCCGGCAACTATGTTTGCGACTGTTGAACGCATAAGACCGAAAATATCAAACCCTTGATGTTTATAGAAGTTTTTATCTTCGGTTGCAATTAGTCCGTTTTTTAAGTTCTTAGGAACATCATCCAATGAAACCCTTGTAAAAGTAAATGCGGTAAAAGTTTTTATAACTTCTCCGTCATGTGAGTAAAATTTTGTTACAATATTTGGTTTAAATTCATCCAAGTTTTTTATCGGAGGTAAAGACATTAAATACAGATAAAACGCAACAATTACAGCCAAACTGAACGAACAAAATATAATCAAAGAGTTTGCAATTTTGGGTGCATTACTGTTTTTTTTTGCCTTTTTTATACGTTTTGGAACTTTAAATTCACTCATTTTTTTGCCTTTATACTATATATCTGATAATATAATTTTACCACGAAGAAAAACAATGATTAAATTTTTACACATAATTCAAAATCTATACAACGAAATTTTATCTTATTTTGTGCCGGAAAAAATCAAATATGAGATTACGGGCGAGTGCAAAAAATGCGGTAAATGCTGTCGTTATATGTACAGTTTTGATACATATACCGAAAAAGAATTTAAAATAATGCAATTTATATTTCCTCCGTACAAAAGATTTTATATAAGAGGACGTGATGAGGACGGAAATTTAATTTTTGCATGTAAATTAGTTGGCGATGACGGACTGTGCAAAGATTACAAACACAGGTTATTGATGTGCAGAAAGTATCCGACAAGGTTTGTCGATTTTCCCGCAATATTACACGAGGGTTGCGGATACGTCGTTGAAAAAAAAGATTTCAAAAGCTATTTAAAATAAAGTTTTGTAATTATAGAGTGTTCACTCAATTCGTCATTGCGAACGAAGTGAAGCAATCCAAAACAAAATTTGTCAGAGATTACTTCGTCACTTTGTTCCACGTAATGACGGAAATTTTTATATTTAGTGTGAACACTCTTTGATATATCCGAAACATTTTTTAAAAACTTTCGTCTATTTTCATGGAATAGGTGAGAGGTATTTATTTTATGTTGGAATTTATTGAAAAAGAGGAAAACAAACCAAAAACTTTTACGGCCATTGTTAAAGAAGACGATATTTTGCAAATGTATTTGAAAGAAATAGGGAAAATAAAAATGTTATCTTTCGAAGAGGAAAAAAGACTTGGCAGATTAATAATGGAGGGAACTCCAAGCATAGCGGCAGAAGCAAAGAAAAAACTTGTAAAAGCCAATTTGAGACTTGTTGTGAGTATAGCAAAACGTTATATCGGACAAGGGATTTTGTTTATGGATTTGGTGCAGGAGGGTTCATTGGGACTAATCAGAGCCGCAGAAAAATATGATTACAGGAAAGAATTTAAGTTTTCGACTTATGCAACCTGGTGGATAAAGCAAACAATTATTCGCTCACTGTCCAACAATTCAAGGTTAATAAGAGTGCCTGTTCACATGAGCGACAAAATAAGAAAATATAGAAAAATTGTCAACAATCTGACAATATCCCTTGACAGAGAACCAACACTGAATGAAATTTCAAAAAGTATGAACTTGGATGAAAAGAAAGTCATCAAAATTCAAAAAGCAATAATAAGAGAACCTATCAGCATAGATACGCCCGTTACCGAAGATTTGAGCATTGAAGATTACGTCTCCGACGATATTAAAAATTCTCCCGAAAATAAAACAGCGGAAATATTTTTGACAAAAAGTGTTGCTTCAATTTTTAATTATTTAACGGATAGAGAACAAAAAATTCTTATGCACAGGTTTGGAATTAACGGAGTAAAAACCAAAACGCTGGAACAAATCGGAAACATGCTCGGGTTTTCCAAAGAGAGAATAAGACAGTTAGAGAGCGGCGCTTTAAAAAAGTTAAAAACAACAAGAGAAATAAAACATTTTAAAGAGTTTATAAGGTAAAAGTGCGGGCATGTTATATTTACATGCCCGTTTGAAAACATATTTATAATTAATATTCGTCAAGGTAATCCATGTTATTATTTTGAAGAATCCATGTTGTGCAACCAAAATTACCCGATAAAGAATCAATATCCCCTTTTGTATCGACCCTGTTTGATTTTAATGCAAATTCAAAAAAATCTTTACATACGATATTTTGACTCTTTGAACCGCTAATATCAAAACCGACAGAACTGCAATTTTGCCCGTTAGAACAATCAGCGGCACTATACCATATTCTCATTACCATTCCGTTTTGCAAAACAGCGGTTACGGCTTTATTAATACCGCCTAATATTAATTGTTGTTCCGTACCATCCAAAGCGTAATAAATTTTGTTATTAGATGCAGCACCTGTACCTAAATCACCGGGAAGACAACTGTTATTCGGACAAACTTTAACTGTTTTAAATTGGTCAAGCAGATATTTATATCCGACCCAATGTGCTGCAGTTAAACCGTATTTTGTGTATTCGGTCGCATCTGTAAATACATCTCCGTTTGTTACGTTATACCATTTGTCTAAATCGCCATGCTCAATTCTTGCCATTGCAACGGCTTGAGATAACTGACTGTATGCGGCTTTGACTTTTGCAATTCTGTCACGTCTGTCAAGATTTTGCATCAATGTCGGAATGGTTAAGGCTGCAACGACTCCGATGATACCGAGGGTGATGAGGACTTCTGCAAGGGTGAAGCCCCTCATCCGCCCTTCGGGCACCTTCTCCCCAAGGGAGAAGGACAATTCAGTGTCCCCTGCGTTCAATGCGGAATTGGAATAGAGCCCGCTATGTTCGCACTCGTCCTCTATACATGTCATCGCGATGCAAAGGGAACCACAGAGCGGAACGCGATGTGTGTGACCCTGCATGCGGAGGCGAAGCCGTAGAAGCCTGAACGTATGTGAATGCCGTCGCGGGGTATTTCCTTACGGATGGCGTCGAGGTCGAAGTCCGAGCAAATCCGGATAGCGAGCAGATGGAGCGGA
>JAFUZZ010000089.1 GCA_017476325.1 bacterium
AGCTTTAGAACCTAACGCCCCCTTGTCTTCAAGAGCAAAATCCGCTCCCTGACTACTTTTGGAACCTAACGCCCCCCCCTCCCTAGTCGGGTCATTAATTGTTTCATGTTTCTTCTCCTTATCTTTGTCTGATACTCTCAGGATACAGATCCTGAAATAAATTCAGGATGACGTGTGCTGTTTCCGTCCGTCACCCTGAACTTGGTTCAGGGTCTGTTTTATTCCTGACATTATTATTATAAACCATGTTTCAAAAAATTCAAGTCCCTATTTTTAACCAAATGCATTTCTTTTTTATACACCAATTTTCATGATAAAATAATTTTGGAGAATTTAAACATGAAAGTATTAATACTAGCAGGCGGACTGGGAACAAGATTATCTGAAGAAACAAAACGCATCCCAAAACCAATGGTCGAAATCGGAGGAAAACCTATCCTTTGGCACATTATGAAAATTTATTCATACTATGGCTTTAATGAATTTGTCGTTTTAACAGGTTACAAATCTCATGTCATTAAAGATTATTTTGTCCACTATTATCAACAGTATTCCGATATTACAGTTGATATGCTTAACAATTCGGTTGAAATTTTGAACATGCAAACCGAACCTTGGAAAGTTACAATCCTCTATACCGGCGAAAATACCATGACAGGTTCAAGAATTAAAAAAGCACAAAATTATATCGGTAATGAGAGATTTTTGCTTACCTACGGCGACGGTGTAAGTGATGTAAATATAAGTAATGTTATAAATCATCATAATCAATCCGGCAAATACCTCACACTTACAGCGGTTCAACCGAGAGGACGTTTCGGTGCGCTTGATATCTCTTCTGACGGCACCATAAATTCTTTTCTTGAAAAACCTCAAGGCGACGGAAACTGGATTAACGGAGGGTTCATGGTTTGCGAGTCTCAGGTCTTTGATTACATTGCTCCTAATCGCGATGACATTATTTTTGAACATAATCCGTTGGAAAATCTCGCAAAAGACGGTCAACTCAATGCTTTTAAACACAGCGGATTTTGGTTCCCTATGGATACCCTGAAAGGTAAAGTCGATTTGACTGAAATGTGGCAATCTGACAAAGCTCCTTGGGCAGTTTGGCAAAAAAGGTAAGACTATAATACTATGACAGAACTTTTTAACAATATTTACAGTGGTAAAAAAATCCTTATAACAGGACATACCGGATTTAAAGGAAGTTGGCTTTCTCTTTGGTTAACCATGCTTGGAGCCGATGTTTGCGGGTATTCTCTTGAGCCGTCAACAAACCCGTCAATTTTTAATACTCTTAAATTAAACGAGGTTATTGAAAAATCTGTCATTAATAACATTCTTGACCCTATTTCATTAGAACAGACTTTTGATGAATTTAATCCTGATATTGTTTTTCATCTTGCCGCACAACCGTTGGTAAATATATCTTACAACGAACCTGTTTTAACTTATCAAACCAATGTTATAGGAACTTTAAACGTACTTGAGGCGGCGAGAAAATGTCATTCCGTCAAAGGATTTGTTAATATTACAACTGATAAGTGTTATGAGAATAAAGAAATAAATCAAGGTTATAAAGAATCTGACCAACTTGGCGGATATGATATGTATTCATCCTCAAAAGCTTGTGTCGAAATTTTGTCATCATCTTACAGGCGTTCGTTTTTAAAAGACTCTTTCTTGCTCGCAACTGCCCGCGCGGGAAACGTAATCGGCGGCGGAGATTGGACGGATGGGAGATTAATTCCTGATTGTATTCGCTCAATCAATTCAAAACTGCCGATTAATTTAAGAAATCCAAACTCTGTACGCCCATGGCAGTTTGTTTTAGAACCGTTATCAGGATATCTGCTTCTCGGACAAAAACTCTTGGAAAACGGAGAACTTTATGCCGAGGCGTTTAATTTCGGACCAAATGCCGAAAGTGTTCAAACAGTTGAACAGGTCACTCAAAACGTAATTGACCTTTTTGGAAAAGGAAAAATTGTTTCAACACAAAAATGCGAATACCATGAGGCAAATATTTTAATGTTAAACAATGAAAAAGCCAAATCAGTTTTGGGATGGACTCCAACCTACGATTTTAATACCGCCGTTTTTGAAACCGTTGATTGGTATAAACGTTTTTGTAATGATGATATAGATATGCTTGAATTTACAAAAAATCAAATTAAAAAATTCAGTTTTCACTTTGCCAACAAGGAAATGAAAGATTTATAAATGGAAAAATTTTTAAGAAATAAAGTCAAAGATGCCGCAAAAGAATATTTTAGGGAAATTGTTACAAGTAAAAAGCAAAGGGATTATATTCCTCCGAGCGGAAAAGTTTTAGGGGAAGAAGAGCTTCTAAATATGATAGATGCCTCACTTGATATGTGGTTGACATCAGGACGCTTTAATGATGATTTTGAAAGAAAATTTGCAAACTATCTTGGCGCAAAACATTCGCTTTCGACGAATTCCGGTTCGAGTGCAAATTTGTTGGCATTATCAGCATTAACTTCACATAAACTCGGAAATAGAGCTTTAAAAAAAGGCGATGAAGTAATCACCGTTGCATCAGGGTTCCCGACAACCGTTAACCCTATAATTCAAAACGGTTTAGTCCCTGTTTTTGTTGATTGCGAAGTCGGGACGTATAACATAGATGTATCGAAAATCGAAGAGGCAATCAGCAAAAGGACAAAAGCAATATTTGTCGCACACACTCTCGGCAGTGCGTTTGACCTTGATAAAGTTATGCAAATTGCGCATAAATATAACCTGTGGGTAATTGAGGACAGCTGCGACGCATTGGGTGGTGAATTTAGGGGTGCAAAACTCGGAACAATAGGCGATATTGGAACCTTTAGCTTTTATCCCGCGCATCACATAACCATGGGTGAGGGCGGCGCGGTTGTGACAAACAATCCTCTTTTGTATAAAATAATTAAATCTTTTAGAGATTGGGGACGTGATTGCTGCTGTCCTCCGGGTGTTGACGGAATTTGTCAAAAAAGATTTTCTCAGAAGCATGGAAACCTGCCTTTGGGTTACGATCACAAATACACCTATTCCCATCTCGGATACAATCTTAAAATTACGGATTGGCAAGCGGCGATTGCGTGTGCACAAATTGACAAACTTGACGGATTTTTGGCTCAGCGTTGTAAAAATGCCGAAATGCTTACTCAAAAACTTTCCGATTTAGAGGATTACATTATTTTGCCAAAAATCAGTCCAAATACAAAATGTTCATGGTTTGGGTATTTAATTTCTGTCAAACCGCCGATTGAAAAACAAAAACTCGTTGAATATCTTGAAAAAAATAATATCGGTACGCGGCAGCTTTTTGCGGGAAATATTTTACGTCAACCTATGTTTGTTGAAAATGACATTGATTTTAGAATTGGAAATTCAAATATAATAAACTCTAAAGATCTTTGCGAAAACCATTATAAACTTTTGCCAAATACGGAATATGTAATGCAAAACACCTTCTGGGTCGGAACCTTCCCCGCACTTGGAAAATCGGAAATGACAAAAATCTCGGACACAATACATAACTTTATTTTAAAGAATTAAAGATTTGTGCTAAAATGTCGTAGTAATTGTAATATGGTGTTTTGAAAGGATATTGAATGGAACTTAAAGATTTTATGATGATGGCTGATAAGAGAGTTGATGAACTTCATGAACTTATCAATTTAGGCATGATTTATAAAAAATCAAATTTTTTACCCGGCGGAATTCACTATCCTTATTGGACAACGTATCCAAAAATTGAGTACGAAGATATTTTTAAAGACTATAAATTACCGGAAAACGGTGAGTTTGATGCCTACGTTCATGTTCCGTTTTGTTCAACAAAATGTGTATTTTGTCATTTTCCCGCGATGTACAAGGCGCCGGATGAAGCAAAAGAAAGGTTTATTGACGCTGTCAACAAAGAAATGAATATTACAATGAACCGTTTGGGTTTGAATAAAATCAAACTCCGTACAGCGTTAATTGCGGGCGGAACCTCTACGGACTTAACGCCTAATCAATTAAAAAAATTTTTAACAAATTTTACGTCGAAATGCGATATGTCAAATACGAGACAGTTTAATTTTGATGTTTCGCCACACAATTTGGTCGGAAGTACAGGGATTGAAAGATTAAAAATCCTTAAAGATTTCGGGGTTACAAGGTTATCAATCGGGGTTCAGTCTTTGCACGATGATATTTTGAGACTTATGAACCGCGCTCATGATAAAAGCGTTGCAATATCCGGAATTAAAAACGCTCAGGATATGGGATTTAAAGTCAATATTGAATTTATATACGGCTATCCGACTCAAACTTTTGAAAGCTGGTTTGAAGATTTAAAGCAAATGATTGCGCTTGATGCGGATGAAATTATGCTTTACCGTTTAAAAATAGATGCCCATGGCGATTGGCAGGGAAATATAAAAGGGTATCGAACATTACATCCTGATGAGTTTTTAACCCGAGAGGACACTTTAAGGATGAAACAAATTGCTATTGATTTTTTGAGAGAAAACGGATATTCGGAAAATGTTAATATGCGCAGAGTTTTCACCAAAAAAGTTAAGGACTACTCTCTATATGCGTTTCACCAATGTTGTAATATGAAAGACCAACTTGCGTTTGGGCCGTCTGCGTATTTGTCGCTTAATGACAGGTTTTTGCTGAATACATCCGATTTTGAAAAATATTATGACTGTATTGAAAAGGGTATTATGCCCGTTAATCGCGGGTTGATTAGAGATTCTGAAACGCAGCAGCGGTGGGCAATCATTATGCCTTTAAAAAACAGATACGTTGACAAAAGATTTTTCAAAACCCAAACAGGCGTTGATATTGAAACCACAACCGCGTATCCGATTATAAAAAAACTTATTGAATACGGTCTTGCACAAGAGTCCGAAAGAGATATTCGGCTGACTCCTAAAGGTGCATTTTTTGCCGATGAAGTTGTCGGGCTTTTGTATCAAACCAATCACAATCCGTTCCCAAAAGATGATTTTAACGAAGGTCCGCTCAATCCTTACAGTTTGAACATGCAGAAAGTGTGTTAAAACATGAAAGATTTTAACTGTTTGCTTGTTCATACTCCAAGGTTAAAAAAAGAAAACGGCTCAATAATTTCATTAATAAATTATAGCGCAATGGGGTTGTTTTCACTTGCAGGAGAATTGGTAAACGACGGTTTCGACACAAAAATACTACACCTCGGGGTAGAAAAATATCTCGATAAAGACTTTCTTTTGAGCGATTATATAAAAAAACACAGCATCAAATATGCAGCATTCACTCTTCAATGGTGTCAACAGGCTTACGATGTTATTGAAACGACAAGAGCGATAAAAGAAAAATGTCCCGATGTTTATATTACTCTTGGAGGATATACGGCGTCGTTTTTTGCAAAAGAAATTTTGGAAAAATTTTCTCATATTGACGGTATTTTTAAAGGCGAAAGTGAAGTTCCGACAGTAAAACTTGCAAATGCGCTTTATAACAAAAAATCACTTGACGGTATTCCGAATTTGTATTGGCGAAAAAACGGAAAAATCATTCTAAATGACGGGCTCTACGTTGCTGCAAATGAGGATTTGAACAGATTTGAATTTTTTAATTCCGAGCGAATGCTTCACTAC
The DNA here is from genome assembly GCA_017476325.1 of bacterium. Lineage (GTDB taxonomy): Bacteria > Cyanobacteriota > Vampirovibrionia > Gastranaerophilales > Gastranaerophilaceae > QHMH01. The sequence continues at coordinate 5,649 of JAFUZZ010000089.1, forward strand.
GATGAATATTCCCGAATATCTTACGAATTGGATTTTGAAAAAGAAAACCAACTTGTCACACCTTCAACGAGTTTAAACATTTGTTTGGGACGCGGCTGCATGGGGAATTGTGTACATTGCGGCGGCAGTCACAGTGCAAGCAAACTTGTATCCGGCAGGGATTTTGTTTCTTACAGAAGCGCGGAAAAAGTAATTTCGGAAATGAAATTGATGCAAGATAAATTCGGAATAAATGTTTTTAGATTTGGATTTGACCCGAATAACAGGGATAGAAGTTATTTTATTGATTTGTTTAAAAAGGTGAAAAAAGAATTTTCGGGCAAAATTACGATTATGTACGACCTTGAGGGACTTCCGGACAAGAAAGTTATTGACGCGTTTAAAGAATGCGGAAATACAGACTCAATACTCAGCATAACACCAATAAGTTACAGTGAGGATTTGCGCCGAAAATACAAATCGTTTTTCTTTACAAACAAACAGTTGGAAGAAGTACTTGAGTATTTGGAATTACAAAAAATCTTATCAGAGTTGTATTTTTTAGGGATTTTAGGAATTAAGGAGTCCGAGAACACAAAATCAAAAGAGTATGGAGAGAGTTTGGCGCAACGGTTTAATTATGTTACCGCGTCGTATTATTACGATATGGAAATTGTTCCGGCATCGCATTGGACATTGCATCCGCAAAAATACAATCTTAAAAATTTCAATACAACATTTATGGAATATTACGAAGAAAACAGAGGACTTAAAAACTCGTTTGAGAGTATGGATTTTTGCATTAGGGCAGAAATTGATAGTGTTGCAAAACACCAATAAGACCTAAGGGATTAGGGCTTTTGCCAAAATAAAGGCGCATTTTTATACGCCATTGCGAGCCTCATTTTGTCACCCTGAACTTGTGACAAAGCGAACCAATTTTTGTCATGCTGAGCTTCGCAGACAGGGTCACAATCTTCGCCAACATTGTCATGCTGAACTTGTTTCAGCATCCCTGACAAATTGGG
>JAFUZZ010000090.1 GCA_017476325.1 bacterium
CCCAATTTGTCAGGGATGCTGAAACAAGTTCAGCATGACAATGTTGGCGAAGATTGTGACCCTGTCTGCGAAGCTCAGCATGACAAAAATTGGTTCGCTTTGTCACAAGTTCAGGGTGACAAAATGAGGCTCGCAATGGCGCGTAAAAAGTGCGCCTTTACTCTTGCCGAAGTCCTAATCACCCTCGGCATAATCGGTGTGGTAGCGGCTCTGACAATTCCGACACTAATTTCCAATAACAATAAACGCATAGTTGAAACTCGACTCCAAAAGGTCTATTCCGTTATGAACAATGCGATAGAACTTTCTGAAGTTGAAAATGGGGACAAAACGAAGTGGGATTCATTTGGTCTAACTTACGAAAATGATGAAGATGACAAATTCGTAAGTTCTGATGCCCAAAGATGGTTTAATAAATATTTAGAACCATATCTAATTTATAATAATGTTATTTTTGATAAACATAATATATTTATTTATTTTCCTGATGGTAGTTTGCTTCGAGGCTCAGACTATTCATGGGATTTTTATCCGCAAGCAAAGGATTACGATGATTATGATGATGATAATAGAGAATTGTCAGGTAAAAAATATTTTACTTTCCAATTAAAACCTTGGTCTTATAAAAAAGGTTTTGAACCATTTCGTTCGGGTTGGGATGGTACTATAGAAAGTCTTAAAAGTAATAGTACTTTCGGATGTAAAAAAGAACTTCCTCCAAGCGGAAGAGCATACTGTACCCGTTATATTATGGAAAACGGCTGGAAAATCCCTGACGATTATCCGTTTAAGTTCTAATTGATAAAATGTATAATAATTAACCGAATAGATAAAATTACCTATTCGGTTAATTTTTGTTTTAAAATTGTCTTATCAAAATTTTCGTGCTAAAATACATGTATAATAAAAAGGAGAGAAACGTGGGTTACAAAATTTTATCAAAACGTGAATTATGCCCAAACCAATATGAATTAAAAGTTGATGCCCCATTCGTTGTAAGAAACGCAAAAGCCGGGCAATTCATAATTTTAAGAGTCGAAGAAAACGGGGAAAGAATACCGCTTACTATTGCGGACGTTAACAAAGAGACTAACGAGTTAACAATCGTTTATATGGCCGTCGGTGAGACGACAAAAAAACTCGCTCAACTTAATGAGGGTGACGAAATATTAGACCTTGTAGGACCTTTAGGACAACCTACTCATATAAAAAATTACGGAACCGTCGTTTGTATCGCAGGCGGTTACGGTGCCGCACCTTGTTATTTAATCGCAAAAGCCTTTAAAGATGCAGGCAACAAAGTTTATATGATTACGGGTGCAAGAAACAAAGATTTAATCTTTTGGCAAGACAAAATGGCTAAAGCATCTACAAAACTTTTTATCACAACCGATGACGGTTCTTTGGGCGAAAAAGGTTTTGGTACTCAAGTGTTACAGCGTCTTATGAATGAGGAAAAAATCGACTACGTTATTGCCGTAGGTCCGATGCCTATGATGAGAGCGGTTGCCGAATTGACCCGCGGAACGGGGATTTACACCGAAGCAAGTATGAACCCTATTATGGTTGACGGCACAGGTATGTGCGGAGCATGCAGAATTACGGTTGGAGGCAAGGTTAAATTTGCGTGTGTTGACGGTCCTGATTTTAACGCTCATGAAATTGATTTTGATGAAGTTATTAACAGAACCTCTGTTTATAAAGATATTGAACGTAAAAGAGATGCAGATTGTAATCTGCTAAATATGGCTAAATAGCAAGAAAGGTTAAGGTAAAAAATTATGGCAGATAAACAAATCCCTATTTGTCCGCTAAAAAGTGCCGGCAGTGAATTTGATATAATATGCAGTCAGGAAAGATGTGCGTGGTATATTAAGCCGTTTAAAATGTGCTCTGTTTATATGCTCGGACACAAAGCCGCTATGGATATTCAACAAATTCAAGAAAGACAAGAAATTTTATAATAATGAAAATTGTTGTATGTGTTAAACAAATTCCCGACACAACCGATATTAAGTGGACGGAAAATCATACTATTAATCGTGAGGGTGTGGAGAGTGTTCTAAACCCTCTTGATTTCTATGCTTTAGAAACGGCTTTGCAGCTTAAAGACAAATTACGCGATGTCGAAATTTCCGTTGTTACTATGGGGCCGTTACAGGCTGAGTTTATTTTAAAACGGGCGATTGCAATGGGCTGCGACAGAGGGCTTTTATTGTCAGATCGAAAATTTGCGGGAGCGGATACTTTTGCAACGGCAAAAACGCTTGCTAAAGTTATAACGGAAAAAATTCCTGATTTTGATATGGTTTTGTGCGGACAATTTGCTGCGGATGGTGACACGGCGCAAACAGGTCCGAGTCTTGCAAAACAGCTTGGAGTTTCTCTTTTAACTTATGTGAAAGCTGTCGATTTTCAAGATAGTAAATTTTCGGCTACGCGCGAAACAGAAACAAATATCGAAAAATACGAGGTTTTAACCCCTGTTGTTTTGTGTATAACTCAAGGAGATTATGAGCCTCGCCGTCCGTTGATTGATGGGTTTATCAGGGCGAAAAACACAAATATCGAGAGATTATCTTGTTCTGATATAAAAATGTGCGATGACGAAGTTGGTTTAAAAGGTTCTCCGACTTATGTTTCACGTGCTTTTACTCCTAATATTGAGCATGCCGGAGAAATTTGCATTAACGAAGATACGGAAGATACTGTCAGAAAATTAGTTTCAAAAATTAAAGAATATGTCTAAAAAAATATTAATTTATATTGAAAAACAAAATAGTGTGTCAGAGGAACTTGCAAAAAAAGCACAGGAACTTTTGCAAAACTTTGACGATGCAGAGATTGCGGGAATTGCAATTAATGCGGGTTTAGATTTGGGCTCAAAAACGTATTTTGATAAAATTTATTACGTAAACGATTCGAGGTTAGAGAATTATTCGGGAGAATATTATTCTAAAATTTCAATAGATTTGATAACCGAAATTAATCCTGATATTGTTCTGATTGGAGCAACATCTTTGGGAAGAGATTTAGCCCCTCAGATTGCATCAGCATTGCAAACGGGGTTGACAGCGGATTGTACGGCACTTGATATTAACGAGGACGGAAAACTTGCGGCGACGCGTCCGACATTTGGCGGAAAGCTGATGGCGACAATTTTGTCAAAAAATAATCCGCAAATGGCAACGGTCAGACCGCATGTAATTGTAACAGATTTTGATGTCCAATTAAAGGATACGGAATATATTGAAATTAAACCTCAAATTGATGATATAAAAACTCATGTTAAATTGTTGGAAACAATAAAAAAAGAGATTTCGGCAGGGATTGAAGATGCGGAAATTATTGTTGCGGGCGGTCACGGGGTTAAGGACAATTTGGATTTAGTATATCAGCTTGCGGAAAAATTAAACGGTAAAGTAGGGGTATCGCGCGCAGTTGTTGATTTGGGGCTTGCTGAGGCATCAATACAGATAGGACAGACGGGCAAGACAGTTTCTCCAAAATTATATATTGCCATTGGAATATCCGGAGCAATGCAGCATACTGTCGGAATTATGGGAGCAAAGAAAATTATTGCCATTAACAAAGACAAAGATGCTCCTATATTTAAACTTGCTGATTTTGGGATTGTTGGTGATGCCTTGGAGATTTTGCCTCAATTAATTAAGAGTTTATAATTCTTAAACACGTGGGGACAGTTCATTCATACATTTGTCCATTTTTTCTTTCTTTATGTTATCATGCATGCGTAAGCAAGTATGAAAAGGAGAAAGATATGAAAAAATTAGTTTTAACCGCTTTAGCTGTAATTATGCTGACACCGTTGAGAGCGAACGCTTTTGACTGGGGAAGTTTCTTAAGATGGTTTTTCTTTGGTGCAAATAATGTTCAAACTGTCACAACAGATGAAATTAAATCTACATTGACATCTGTTCAAGCACAGGAAAAAACTCTTGATGAATCTGTTCAAAAATCTTTCTTGGCGATAATTCCGCTTTTGACAACTCAAAAAGATCAAACCAAATATGAAAAAGAAATCCAAAAAATAAATTCAAGCAGTGAAACCGACGCGAAAAAAAATTCGCAAATTTTGGATTTAATCAGTGAATATACAACAACCGTAAAGAACAACAAAGTAGGCGTTCTTTTAATTATGAAAACCTCATCTGATACTGATAAAACAACTTTAAAAAATAATTTAACAACACTTTCAAATGCTGCACAAAGTTATACCGAGCTTTATAAAAAAGGGTATGATTTGACCGCTAAAACATCAACAACAGAAGATAGCGAACAAACTACGGCTGTTGCAAATCTTAACAGCGCATCAGATTCACTAAAAAATAAAGCAACTGTTGTTTACTCTTTTGTAAATCAGGTTAAGACTTTGGCAACATTGTCAGGAATTAAGTTGTAAAAATTATTTACGGAAAAAGGGGGGGGACGCTGCCACAATGTCAACGGACAAGGTGAAAGGTCCCCAAATCTTTTATTAATTTTTTGATACGTTTATTTTACGGTTGCGAACCTAAAATCTTCCGACCAAACTTTATATCCTCCGTCAAGATGCATGCAAGGATAATCTTTTGAGGCAAGAAGTCTGCATGCGCATAATCCGAGATGACATTGTTGATTGTAACAATATACAATGTGGATATCGTCTTTTGAAAGTTCTGAGAGTCTTTCTTCAAGATTATTTCTTGGAATAGAAATTGCATTCGGAATATGTCCCGCGCTGTAGTCCTCTTTATCTCTTACGTCAATAATTACAATTTTTGATTTGTCTTTGTTTTCGTTTTCGTCTTTCGAGTGGTTCTCAAACATTGTTTTTAATTCCATTGGTCCAAGCGTGTATGCCATTAGTTTCGTGAAAAATTTTTCGGCTTTGCTTGTATCATGTCTTAAATCATGTAATTTTTTATCCATTTTTAAACTCCTGATTTAACTGTATAAGAGCATCACTTTTAAAAGTGATGCTCAAGACTTTAATAATTTATTTGCATGCTTTGTCACAAGATGCACATCTTGTAAACGGATTGATTAAGCATTTGTGTGTACATTTTACCTGATTTTTAACTTCTCTTCTTACAGAACGGTAATCATTCATTTGGCAAGATGTCAAAATGCTTTTCATGTCGCAATCTAAATCTTTAAGAGCATGTCTGTATGCTCGGCAATCACATTTTGAAGCACATTCTCCGCTTGAAAGACCTTCTGTTTTGTTTTTGAATGTTTCAAGTGCGTTCATTGCCTCACATTTTTGAGCATCGTCAAGATTCATTCTTGAAAAATACTCATCAATGTTTGCTTGTGTGAGCCAATCCTGACCGGTGCATTTGTTTGTTTGGCAAGGGTTAATTTGTTTTTCGCAAGGGCTTGGCTTATCACAAGGGTTTACCTCCCTTTGGCAAGGACATGCCGCAAAAGCGTTTTGTGCCAACAATGTTGCAAGTGCAAATAATCCGATAAGTGTTTTTTTCATGGTTTTTTCTCCTTCCTCTTTCAAACCTGTATAATTAATGCAACTTTCGAAAAAAAAATACCATATCCGATTGGATAAATAATTAGGCTAAAAAATTTTTATGCGGTAAAATATAAATGAAGATAGTTGATAAGGAAAAATATAAATGTCAGAATTAGATTTTACGGCAACAAAAATCGTTGCAACACTGGGACCTGTGTCGGAATCCAAAGAAATGATAGGTAAACTTTTTGATGCAGGCGTTACAATGTTTAGAATAAATTCTTCACATGGTTCGTTTGAAGAACACTCAAAAAGAATTAAGTTTATCAGAGAAAAAGAGGCGGAAACAGGCGTACCTATTCCGATTTTGCTTGACTTACAAGGTCCTAAAATCAGGGTCGGTAATCTTGAGGAGCCTATAGAATTAATTAAAGGTGAAGTTATAAAATTAAGACACCAATCGGAATATGTCGACGGTATTATTCCTGTTGACTATGAAGGAATAGCTAAAGATGCCGTAATTGGTGAAAAAATCTTCCTTGACGACGGAAAACTTGTTTTGGAAGTTGAGAGAGTCGAAAATGACGTTTTATTTGCAAGAGTGCTTTGCGGAGGGCTATTAAAGAAGAGAAAAGGAATTAATATTCCCGGAAATCAGGGCAGTTTGAAAGTATTGACAGAAAAGGATAAAGAGTACGTTAAATTTGCCGTTGAAAACGAGGTAGATTATTTAGGCTTGTCTTTCGTAAGAAATGCTGCCGATGTTGTAGAATTGCGGGAATTAATAAAGAAAAACAACGGCAAGACAAAAATAATTTCCAAAATTGAAAAACCGCAAGCATTGGAAAATATTGATGAAATAATCCAAAAATCTTCAGGAATTATGGTTGCAAGAGGCGATCTGGGAATTGAAATTTCGCCTGAGCGCGTACCTATAGTCCAAAAAGAACTTATTAAAAAAGCAAATGCGCAAAGAAAGGTTGTTATTGTTGCTACACAGATGTTAGAATCAATGGTAGAACAGCCTATTCCGACAAGAGCGGAGGCATCCGATGTTGCAAACGCTATTCTTGACGGAACGGATGCGATTATGCTCTCGGGTGAAACTGCGGCGGGTAAATATCCGGTGGAAGCGGTTAGAATGATGAAATCCATTGCAAAAAATGTTGAAGCCAGCGGAAACATGAGAAGAAATTTCTATTCTCAAGAACTTGTTGAAAATTGCAAAGACGATTCTATTGCTATATGTACCGCGATTATAGATATGATTAAAAAGGTTAATGTGAAAGCGGTGTTGACGCTTACGGCAAGCGGATATACTCCGAAATTGTTATCTAAGGCAAAACCTGATGTACCTATTTTCAGTTTTTGTCCGAGTGCAAGAAACACGCGCAGATTAAATTTATTTGCGGATGTTTTCCCTGTTCACATAGACATTACCGAAAGTTTTACAAAAGATACTATTGTTACGATAGAAAAGACTTTGAAAAAGAAATTTGAGTACAGAGATGGTGACAAAATCATTATTACGGGTGCGATTCCTGACGTAATGGTAGGAAAGACTAATTTTATTAAACTTCACGAAATAGGAACAATTTCATGAAAAAATTATTAGAATACAAGGATGAACTTCATCGTTGTTCGCAGTGCGGGCTGTGCATGTCTGTTTGTCCTTTGTATGCTAAAACAGGAAACGATTGTACAAATGCAAGGGGCATTGTTGCAATATTAAACGGAATAATGAGCGGCAAATTAGATTTTGACGAAACGGTTATCAAATATTTGGAACTGTGTTTGGAGCAAAAAAATTGCGACAAGTGTAAAAATTTTTGTCCAAGCGGAATTGATTTACAAAAGATTTTTGAAATTGCATACGATGACCTGCAATAACAGAGACATTTTTTAAATAAGGGGTTGAAGTTTTTTGAGACATGGGATATAATAATGAAGTAATTAATAAATTGGAGGATAAAATTATGAACAAATTATTCACCCGAGTAGGGGGGGGGGGCACTAGGTTCCAAGCTTAGTAAAGACGGGGATTTAGGTCTTAAAAATTTTACCGACGCGTCAAAAACCCGTCACTTAAAGTCCGCATTGAACGCAGAGGACACCCCACCATGTCATTGCGAGGAGTGCGTTAGCACGACGTCGCAATCTTATGTTTTAGGCTTTACTCTCGCGGAAGTCCTGCTCACAATCGGTATCCTTGGCGTGGTAGCGGCAATGACAATCCCAACCTTAATGCAAAACAGTCTAAAGAAAGAGCTTGTATCTCATTATTTAAAAATGAATAATAGACTCTCTCACGCATTAAAGAATA
>JAFUZZ010000091.1 GCA_017476325.1 bacterium
AATGCAAAACAGTCAAAACAAAGAACTTGTTTCTCATTATTTAAAAATGAATAATATACTCTCTAACGCATTAAAGAATACGGAAGCTACAGAACAAACAAAATTCTATAAATTATCTGAAACTGATTTTAAAACAAAATTCGAAACTCATCTTAAAACAACAGGATGTGACGCAGATGCGGGAGATACAAACTTTACTCCAAACGTATGCCTTGCGGACGGTTCACAATTTGCTTACGGAACTTTTGACGAGTCATGCACAGACAACATTTGTGACACACTGACAATCGACACAAACGGAAAGAAAGGACCGAACAAAGAAGGCAAAGACAGATTTACGATGAACCTGACACCAAACGGCATAAAAGCAACCGGGGAGAATGATACGTGTAAAACAGGACTTCAATGTGGTGCGTACATTTTAGCACATCACAAACTTTTCAATCCTAATGGTACAGTTGTAAACTGTTCTGAATACGATGGAGGAAGTTGCACAAAATGTAATAGTAATACACTCGCGGTTTCAAAAACAAATACTTGTATCGAGGGTAAAACTTTGGATAATGGAACTGTTATGTATAAAATGGGAGATTACTATGCTACGCCTATTAAACGTAGTAGTAGTGGTGGAACTTACTATTCTTCGGTTCTAAATAAAGAAGTTAATAATTATTGGCAGGGAGCATACAACGACTGTGAATCTAAAGGTCTTCATTTACCCGATACAAATACGCTGAATCAGATTATTCCGTATGCAAATGATAGTAACACTATTGCTTATCCAAGGAATTGCTATTGGACAGCAGATGGATATGGAGGTACTCTGCATAAAGCAAGGTGTATTGATGACGATGGAAATATAACAGATTTGGTTGCTAATGATTATATTGGTGATGCAAGAATTCTTTGCGTAGAATAGGCTTATAGGCTCAAAATAATTTTACAAAAGGATGTCCAAACGGGCATCCTTTTGTTATAAAATTTATCAAAAATTTTTAAATATTTTTCTCTTTACTTTATTTTATGTTGTTGTTAAAATATGCTCAAGTGTATTACTCTGTTTTCGGAAAAAATATTTATGAGTTTAAAATATAAAAGAATTTTGTTAAAAGTAAGCGGTGAGGCGCTTTTAGGTGATAAAGATTTCGGAATTGGAAATGAACCGCTTGAATTTATTTCCAAAGAAATCAAAGATGTCCATGATGCGGGCGTACAGATTGCGGTTGTTGTTGGCGGCGGAAACATTTTTCGGGGCATGAATAATTCCGCAAAACTTGGCATGGACAGAGCGTCAGGGGATTATGTCGGGATGCTTGCAACTGTTATGAATGCTGTTGCTTTACAATCGGCTTTGAAATCTCTCGGAGTTGATTGCCGTGTTCAAACAGCGATTCAAATGAATCAAATAGCAGAACCTTATATCCGTCATAAAGCAATAAGACATTTGGAAAAGGGCAGAGTAGTAATTTTTGCGGCAGGAACAGGGAATCCTTTCTTCACAACAGACACCGCATCCGCTCTAAGAGCATCAGAAATTTCAGCCCAAGCTATGTTTATGGCTAAAAACGGCGTTGACGGCGTTTATTCCGACGACCCTCGCAAAAATCCCCATGCGCACAAAATTGATTCAATGAACTATGATGAAATAATTAAAAATGACTTGAAAGTTATGGACACTGCCGCTTGTGCTTTATGTAAACAAAACAATATTCCGATTGTTGTGTTTGATTTTAAAGAAAAAGACAGTATATTAAAAATTTTAAACGGTGAAAAGATAGGAACATTTATAGGAGAATAAAAAATGGCTTTAGAAGAATTGTTTAAAAACGGTGATGACAAAATGGAAAAATGTATCGCACAGTTAAAAAGAGAATTTGCAACTGTACGTTCAGGACGTGCTAATCCTGCTATTTTGGATAAGGTTATGGTTGAATATTATGGCGCACCAACACCACTAAGACAAATGTCACAAGTAACTGTTCAAGACGGTACAACATTGGTAATCACTCCTTATGATAAAACAGTTATGAAAGAAATCGAAAAAGCAATTATCAAAGCAGAATTAGGTATTAATCCAAACTCTGACGGTATCGTTATCAGATTGCCTTTCCCTCCTTTGACTGAAGAAAGAAGAAAAGAAATTACTAAGGATGTCAGAAAAATGGGCGAAGATGCTAAAGTTGCTTTAAGAAACGTTAGACGTGATATGGTTGATGATTTGAAAAAACTTGAAAAATCAGAAAACCTTTCAGAAGACGTAATTAAAGATAATCAAGATAAAATTCAAAAGGTAACTGATAAATATACAGGTATTGTTGAAAAATTGGTTGAAGAAAAAGAAAAAGAGGTTTTAACTGTTTAATATGGCAAGTCCTGAATTTACAAAAAACGAAACAAGAATGTTGACAGGCTTTGTAATTGGTCTGATTGTCTTAGGTTGTTTGTATTTCGGAGGAGTATTTTTACTCCTCTTAATCGCAGCCTGTATGTATATTGGCTCAAAAGAATATGTTGAAATCTTAAAACACAAAGGGTTTTTCCCGAGTTTAAAAATTATTTTGATTTCTGATATAGTTTTTGCAGTTTTATTCTGCATAAACAACTGTGATTTTATCTTTGCGGCCGTAACATTAGCCGTAATCACCTCGTTTATGTGGGTTTTGTTTAAAGGGCGTCAACCATACATTGCAAACGTCGCTACAACTCTTTTGGGAGTCTTTTATGGCGGATGGTTAACACTGCATTTGTTCCTTTTAAGAGGACTTAGTGCGGACGGAACTTTAGATATTTCAATGCATAACTCTCAAGGTATAGGATACGTTTTCTTCCTGTTTTTTGTAATATTAGCAACTGATATGGGCTGCTATTTTGTAGGTAGAAAAATAGGTAAAAATCAACTTGCTCCGACCGTAAGCCCTAAAAAGACAATCGAAGGCGCTGTCGGCGGGTTTGTTTGTTCCGTTATTACAGCGTTGTGTGCAGGCTTTTTAATTGATTTGCCTTGGTACCATGCTTTTATTTTGGGTGTAATTTGTTCAGTTTTATCTCAAATCGGAGATTTATGCGAATCCCTTATTAAACGTGATGCCGGCGTTAAAGATTCCAGTGACATAATACCCGGACATGGCGGTTTTCTCGACAGAACGGACAGTTATGTTTTTACTATGCCGATTATGTACTACTATTTAAAATTGTTTATAGTTAATCCTCCGTTTGATTACGCATCAACTTTAAAAGGATTTTTGCATGGATTTGGATTGTAAGAAAAAACTTGAAAGTATATTTAATGCGGAAATTTTAGAAGAGTCTTTGTTTGAAATGGCACTGACTCATACTTCTTATTCAAGAGAAAATAATAACGATATTAATTACGAGCGTTTGGAATTTTTGGGTGATGCTGTTTTAAAACTTTGTGTTTCAGAAATTTTGTATAAACGATATCCGACATATTCTGAGGGACAAATGTCAAAAATTCGCTCTATTGTTGTTTCTGATAATACTTTGTCTAAGGTTGTTGATAGTCTTGAACTTCAAAAATACCTTATTCTTGGCAAGCAAGAGGAAAAAATGGGGGGCAGGAATAAACAGTCAATAAAGGCATGTGCTTTAGAAGCGTTGCTTGGAGCATTTTATTTAAACGGATATTTTTCTAATGTAGAGACTTTTTTAAAAGAAAATTTAAAAACTTTTATTGAAGAAGTTGATAACGATTTTGCGAAATACAATTCCAAAGAGGTTTTGCAAGAATATACACAGGGAATGACAAAGACTGTTCCCGAATACAGAGTTATAAAAGAAGAAGGTCCGGCCCATGATAAGACTTTTACCGTTGAAGTTTTATATGAGGGCAAGGTATTGTCTTACGGAACGGGCAAAACAAAACGTGATGCCGAAAAGGCTGCGGCTTATGAAGCATATATGTTATTAACAAGATAGGAAAAATTTTTATGAAAACGATTATTTCACCATCAATATTATCTGCGGATTTTGCTAATTTAGAGCGAGATATAAAAGCGATACACAGTGCGGATTGGGTACATGTTGATGTGATGGACGGGCATTTTGTACCAAATATATCCATAGGGATTCCCGTTGTAAAATCAATCAGAAAAGTTACGGAAATGTTTTTGGATGTTCATTTGATGATAGAAAATCCTGACAAGTATGTTAACCGATTTATAGATGCGGGAGCGGACTTAGTTACGTTTCATTATGAGGCGACAGAGGATGTTGAGTTTGTAATAAATCTAATTCGTCAAAAGGGTGCAAAAGTTGGGATATCAATAAAACCTAAAACATCGCCCGAGGTTTTGTATCCGTATTTAGACAAGGTTGATATGGTTTTGGTAATGACAGTGGAGCCCGGTTTTGGCGGACAATCTTTTATGCGGGATTGTGCGGAGAAAATCCCTGCTTTGCGTCAAAATGCACCTGAAAGTTTGATTATACAGGTTGATGGCGGAATTAATGCGCAAACTGCAAAGATTTGCCGTGATTTAGGTGCAAATTCACTTGTTGCCGGAAGTTATATTTACGGCAGCGAGGATATAGATAAAGCAATCGCGTCGTTACGATAACAGAAAGTTTAAAATCATTAAACATGGGGGTTGAATTTTTTTGAACATGTGTTATTATGATAATGTTAATATAAAAAACGGAGGTTACTTATGAAGAATTTATTCACCCGACTAGGGGGGGGGGGCGTTAGGTCTCAACACTAATGAGGATGCGGATTTAGGTTCTCAGAATTGTGGGGCGTTAGGTTC
>JAFUZZ010000092.1 GCA_017476325.1 bacterium
ATCGCACAGGGCGAGAGCGAGTATTGCGGAACAATAGATGGCGGATTGGATTGCGGAAAATATATCTTGACGTATCACAAACTGTTTGACGGTTTAATTAATAACTGTACGGCGTACGATAACGGAGAGTGTTCACAATGTGAGAACGGGTATCAAAACAACGGAACTAGTTGCAGAGATATTCGAGAAAACACATGTGACACGTACAGCGGTACTACGTGCACGAAGTGTACAACAGAAAACTTGCTTGTTGACAATGAGTGTGTAAGCAAAACTTCTTTGCACTGTCAGACATCGGACGGGGTAAGCTGCATGGAGTGCGAAAGCGGAAACTATTTGACAAACGGAAAAAGTTGCGAAACTTTGCCTAACAACTGCACATCCGCAGATGGGGACGGAAAATGTACCGGTTGTATACCAAGATATTATACAACAGGAGGTTCTTGTGCAAAAATGCCTGATTTTTGTGAAAATATGTCTGATAATTTTAAAGGATGTTTAACAGCTAGTGGTTTAGAAGTTTATGAATATGACGATTATTACATTACGAATGCAATACAACCAACCACATTATTTGAAACTGCCAAAGAAAATTGTCAAGCACTCGGTATGAGATTACCAACTCTGGAAGAAGCAGAAGAATTAAGTAATAAAGGCTATTTTGTGAGCTGTTCCACTTTTTGGGCGGAAAATTCTAATGGAGAAGTATACCAATTTTCAACAGGATGTGGTAACGGTAAATTCGACAGTAGCAGTAGTAATTACAACTTATCAAGTGATAAACGCCATACCCAATGTGTTAAAGATAAAAATTAAAACTTGAGGCTGACTTAAAATGTCAGCCTCATATATTATTTCAATTTGTTTGACTAATCAATATCACCCATTGCTTGCAACTGCTTAGCTTTAATTCTGTGTACCGTTGCATCTACAAGCATTTCGAATGATTTTTTATCCTTAATCTTATCGGAAAATTCTCTTGTAATCATATCGCGCACCATTGCTTCTAATTTTGCATGTGTACATCCTGAACTTAATTCTCCGCCGGTCATCATTTCCAAATATTCGGAATTAATCTTATAATCCTTTATTCCGTCATACATTAACCATTTTAATTTTGGACTGATTTCATTTGCCTTGCTAACAATTTTTAAGTTCTTGATTCTGTCAAACATTTTTCTACCCTTTTCCTTTTTTGTAACTTTTCTTTTTACTCTTTTGTAAAGTGTCCTCAAAATGAAAATTGACTAAATTCTTATTTTTATTTACAAAAGTTTACAAAACTAATTGTATCATATTTTTTAGATTTGTAAATGAGAAAAATCGGCTAAAGTTTGGTATTTATTTTTCAGCGCAGAAAGTAGTGCTAAACGGTTATTTTTGATGTTTTCATCTTTATCCATAACCAGAACTTTGTCAAAGAAATTAACAATAACAGGATTAATTTCAACAAGTTTTGATACCAAATCTTCGTAAGACAAGTCATCTTTTACGGACTTAATCGCATCAAAAAGATTTTTTTCTTCTTCCAGTTTGAGCATGCTCTCATCAATTTTATCAACAGATTGTTTAACGAGTCTTGAAATTCTGTTTGCACTTTCAATAACGTCGTTGTTTTTTGTTTCTAAAAATTCAGTTAAAACTTGAGTGCGTTTTACATAATCGCAGAGATTTTCAAGCGGATTTTTAACAGCGGAGCATGCTTCCAAGACATCTTTTTTATATGTGTCGTTCAAGAAAATAATAAGTCTTTGAATAAAGAAGTCTTTAACCTCTTTTGCTTTGTCGCCGTTAAGAATTTCGAAATTCCTGTCAATCAAATCCGACAAGTTCAAATCCAGTTTTTTATTAATAATTGTTTTAATTATACCTAACGCGGCACGACGTACTCCAAGCGGATCGGACGACCCTGTCGGAATTTTTCCGCCCATGAATACCGCAGATACGGTATCAACCTTATCCGCAATACCAACGACTTGTCCTTCTGTTGTTTGAGCAAGTTCGCTTTCGGCACTTAGCGGGAAGTAGTGTTCTTTAATACCCTCACAAACTTCAGGTTTTTCGCCCGAAATTTTTGCATAATCCGCGCCGATATAGCCTTGTAATTCCGTAAATTCAAATACAAGCTGTGTAGTCAAATCAGCTTTGCAAAGAAGTGCCGTTCTCTCTATTGTGTCGGAATTCACATTCAATTTTTGTGCAATATATTTTGAAAGCTCAACAATGCGCTGCGTTTTGTCATAAACAGAACCCAATCCTTTTTGGAAGGTAACTCCTTTAAGGTTTTCAACATAGTCGGCAAGCGGTTTTTTAGTATCTTCGTTGAAGAAGAAAATTGCATCATCAAGTCTTGCAACAATAACTCTTTCGTTACCGGCTTTAATATTTGAAAACTCGTTTCCGACATAGTTTGCGATTGTTATAAATTTGTTTAGAAGTTTTTCGTCTTTGTAAACGGCAAAATATCTTTGATGTGATGCCATTACCGTTACCGTAACTTCGTCAGGAATTGACAAATATTTTGCGTCAAAATCACAAACAACAGGAACAGGATATTCGCACAAATACGTAACTTCTTCCAAAAGTTCATCGGAATATACCGCCTGTGCCCCGATTTCATCGGCTTTTTCTTTTGTTAATTTAACGATTAAGTCTCTTCTTTCGTTTTGATTTACAATAACGTGAGCGTCTTTTAACTGTTGGATGTAAGAGTCAACGGAATTTACTTTAAATTCGAATTTTGAAAATCTGTGACCGCGGGTTGTTCTTGATGATTTTACGTCAATAATTTGAACGGGAAGTTCGTTTTCGCCCAAAAGCGAAACAACCCAGCGAATCGGTCTTGAAAACTTAACTTCATGGTTAGACCAACGCATGAAATGAGAGCCTTGAACTTTTAGAACAAGCGACTCGACATTTTCTTGTATAACTTGGGCGGTATTTTTGCCTTTAAGGAATTGTTTTGCGTATAAATAATCGTTTTCAAGGTATGCATCTTTTTCTGTCAAACCGTTTTTGTTAAGAAAACCCAAACCGGCCTTTGAAAGATTACCGCTTTCATCGTAAGCGATTTTTTTAATCGGACCCTTTAGAATTTTTTCCGAATCGGGTTGAGCGTCTGACAAACCCGAAATTATAACCGCTAAACGTCTTGGCGTTGCAAGAACATCAATGTTTTCAAATCCGATTTGATTTGAAGATAAAAAACTTTCAAAAATTGTTTTTAACTGTTTAACCGCTTGCGGTATAAACTTGTAAGGTAATTCTTCCGTTCCGATTTCTAATAAATATTTACTCATAATTCCTCTTTTTAAACTCTTTTTCAAAGTGATTATATGTTAAACCTGCTCAATATTCAACCCCTTAGGGAGCGGTCATTTTAAAAAATGTTTTGTTGTGACATAAAATACTTTTCAAGTTTTTTGGCGCATTCTTGACAATAATTACAATCTACACCGCAATTATAAGAACATTTGTCTCCGTTTTTAACAAAATATTCCATGTTTGGCAAATACGGCAGAACATCTTTTAGCATTATATCTTTTGGTGTTCGCATGTAACGCTCGCCCAAAGAATAATATGCCGCAAAAATATCGTTGAAGAAATGATACAAACTTATGTTCTCAATTCCTTTTTCCACACAGTTTAAGTAGTTTTTTAATTTGTCAATCTTAAAATGACTTCTTAAATACGGATGTGCTGAAAATTTAAAATTATTAATACCCATTTCCGAATAATAATGCAGGTTCCACGGGTATACAAAACCCGACCTGAAGAACGCGTTTAAAATTCCTAATTTACGTTTTAAGGCTGAACAATTAAAATTGTAAAATTTTATCGAAGATATGTGTGAAATCCTTGCGGGACATCCCCTTAAGCAAGGTTCGTTAACCATTATTTCAATCTTTTTATCAGGAAATTTCGTCCTTAAATTTTTCAAAAATTTGAAATTAAATATCTCATCATTTGATACGTTAAACATTTTGATATTCGGAAATATTGTTGTCAAATACTCATACTGAGAAATATTGTGATATTCACTCGCGGTAGATGATGAAAAATTAAAAACATCCGGCTTTTTTTCGGTTATCAATTTCGCAACCTGAGGATTGGCAAACTTAATCTCACTACACCCGATGTTCTCCAACAGATTTAGTAATTTGTCAAATCTTTCCTCAAATGGATAGAAATCTTTTGTGGACATTGGTTTTGGAGAATTCATTATGTATGTAAACCTAAACCCTCGGGATTGAGCGTAGTTAACGTATTTTGCAAAATCTTTTAATGTCTTTATACCCTCAACGGAACATCCTCTAAGTACCTGAATCCATTCGTTAAAATCTACATCGTTACAAAAAGGAACATTGTTAAACAGTGTTACAATCTTTGATTTTTTTAAAGTTGAATTAAACTGTGCCAATTCGTCTATCAAATCAAAATCAAAAGGCATTGGTGCCGAAAATTCATATACTTGAGATTTATTATTAAATATATCCATAAAAATATTATACCTTAAAAATTTTTGTATTATTATTTATAAAGATAAAGGAGAAAAATATGAACGATATTTGGACAAAATATGCAAAAGTTTTGGTTGATTATTCAACGAAAGTTAAAAAAGGAGATTTGGTTGTCATAAGAGCAACAAGTCCTATGGCAGAAAATTTAGTAAAAGCTGTTTACAAAAGAGTTTTGGAAGTTGGCGGACATCCTGTTGTAAGAGCATCTATCTGCGATATGTCAGACATATTTATCAAATATGCAAACGACGAGCAGTTGGATTATATAGATCCTATGTCTCAATTAGAATATGAGAAAGTTGACAAATACATCTCAATCGGTGCGCCGTTGAACGTGAAAAATATGGCTCGCGCGGACAAAGACAAATTGGCAAGACGAGCAAAAGCAACACGACCTTTGTCAGAAAAATTGTTATCACGTTCCGCAAAAGGTGAAGCAAGCTGGGTTATTGCGGATGTTCCGACAAATGCCCTTGCTCAAGAGGCGAAAATGTCTTTTGACGAGTATTCCGAATTTTTATTTAACGCTTGTTTTTTAAACCTTGATGACCCTGTTGCAAAACTTCAAGAAATGGATAAGGAACAAACAAGATATTGTGAATATTTAAACAAATGTTCCGAAATACATATTATAGGAGAAAAAACAGATATTACATTCAATACTAAAGGCAGAAAATGGATTTCTTGTTCGGGATTGAACAATTATCCTGACGGAGAAGTTTTCACGTCTCCTGTTGAAGATTCCGCTAACGGAGAGATTTATTTTGATTTCCCTGCCATTTACAGAGGTAATGAGGCTCACAAAATTCACTTAACCCTAAAAGACGGTAAAGTTATTAAAGCTGAAGCCGAAAAAGGTGAAGAGTTTTTAAAATCTATGTTGAATTTGGACAAGGGTGCAAGTTTTGTCGGCGAAATCGCTATCGGAACAAATGAAATGGTCAAAGATGTTACGGGAAATATTTTGTTTGACGAAAAAATCGGCGGTTCAATCCACATGGCATGCGGTGCATCTTATCCTGAAACCGGCGGTAAAAACGTATCAGGTTTGCATTGGGACATAATTAAAAATATGAAAAACGGCGGCAAAATTTTTGCTGACGGAACTTTGATTTACGAAAACGGTAAGTTTTTAATATAAAAAACAGAAGACGGTGACTAAAAAGTCGTCTGTCATTGCGATGCAAAGGGAACAACAGAGCGGAACGCGATGTGTGTGACCCTGCATGCGGAGGCGAAAGCCGTAGAAGGAGTGAAACGACGAAGCAATCCCAATCGCATTATACAGGGATTGCCACGCCGACAAGTCGGCTCGCAATGACGTTAAAATTGACTTTTTAGTCACCCTCAAAGTTTATTGGCGTAAAAACAATGTTTTTTCCGCTTTTCTTCGTTTTACAAGTCCCGACAAAACTTTGCGGTTTGCATAAATCCATCTGTCAAATTGGTTTGCTGCCGCAAGATACTGTCTTTGATTTAGTAATCTCAGCATTGTAGATTTTGAAAAATTTGCATAGCCCACGTTATACTCAAAAGAAACTAACGCATCAAATTGGTTTTGTGTCAGAGGAACTTTTACAAGTCTTGAAACATTATTTGAATGTACCAAAACATCTTGTTTTAATAGTGAGTCGGCACGCTCCCGCGAAATCTTTAAACCCTGTTTGACATCCGATCCGGTGTGTCCGTAGCCGATTGTCCACACTCCCGCAGGGCATTTATAAGCAGTCAGACGGCAGCCTTCAAAGGTTTTTATTAAGTTTAATCCGTTTTCTGATACATTCATAAAACATTTTCCTCAATTTTGTACTCATAATTTAAGTCATCATCCTGAGTTTGAACGTCAAATTTTGTTTCCTCAGGCACTCCGCATTGTTCAAGTATTTTTGGAATTATATTTTTCAAATGACATTTTGTTTCTACAACATCGTTTATAATACAACCTTGACAAATGCAGCCCCGATTGTAGCAGTCTTGTGCTTGAGGAGTCCATTTTAGCATTTCTAAAGGAATTTTATTTGACTCTCGTTTTTTGTATATTTTTCGTTTCATTACTAAAACCTCCAAGTAAAATAAAAGGATTTGCCCTTGAACCTGATGTGTTTAAGAATTTGAAGTATTTTTTTAAACATTTTCCGCCTCCGAAAGATTAGTATTATCACCATTTAATTTTTTAAATATCAAATCTAATTGTTCGCTCGATAAACCTAATTGACCTGCCATTTTATCAAGTAACGGATTTGAGCGTTGCAACTCAACGCATAAATCCCACTCAAGCTGCGCTTGCTCGTTTGCTGCAATTAATTCCTTTAGCATTACGTAAGTTATGCCCATTTTTTGCAAACAAAGAGCAAATTCTCGCTTGGTTATTTTTAAATTATTTACCCTTTCCGCCTCTTGTTGATTGAGTTCCTCAACGGTGTATCCCCAGGCTTGGAGTTCTTCGTCGGTTTCTCGCAGTTCATACCCTTGATTGTGATTGTTTTCTACAATAAATTCCAGTCGCTGTATTTCGTCGTACGGTTTTTGTAAAGTTGCTTTTATTTCCATATTTTTTCTCCATTATTTCTTTAAGTTTATATGACGTTTAATGTCACTTTTTATTTTAATACTTTGTTCTTTATGCAGTTATATGTCATAATCGTGTTTGTAAAATCAAACTGCTGCGGATTTGACTCTACCGTCACGCACTGCGTTGCCGTTATTTGGATATAGCCTATATAACACTCATTTCCCGTCTCGCTTGAGTTGTAAGAACTTGTAATATAGAACCGAAAATATTTATAATATTCCGTCGACGAGATATTAAAAGTTCTTATTGCACTTGGGGTTGTGTTATAGTCGATGGTTGCCAAATCCGTCCAGTTTGCGTAGTCGTTTGAACCCTGGAACGTTCCGCCCGTAATGTTGTAGTTTCTTCCGTTGTTGTTTTGCCAGGTCAACTTGGAAATGTTTAACGGGGTTTTGGAATAAAACCCGTAAACACAGGGTTTTGATGTAACGTTAGACACCCAAGCGTGCCCTGAAACATTGTCAAATGCTCTGTATGCGGGACCGGCACTTCGTGCACCTGTCGCCCAAACGGCAAAGTCGCTGATGCCGACTTCTCCGTTTGAGGATAACACGGGTTGCGTCCAGTCGCTGATTAGGTTTTTGAAGTATTTTATTTTTTCGTTTTTAACTATCTTCATGCGATATAACCCTCAACTTTCCACCAAATATAATAGCCACTGCTTTTACTTATAATAAAACTTGTTGTTGTAACATCTGTCGGATAGTTTGAAAGTATCGGAGAGGCAGAACCACCTCCGGTATCAGAAGAATTAAGGTACTCAGAAAACATAATCAAATAGTTTGTATCTTTCATTGTTTTAAGCAAGGAAATTGTTTCAATACTTGTGTTATAGGTTGATGTTACTCCTCCTTGCTCACACCAACCGTCGGACCAAACACGATACCATGATTTACCGCTTTGGAAAGTTTCAACAACGAATTTACCTGAAGTCAGAGAAAATTCGGTTACGTTGAATTTATTGTCGTAGAGTCCCGCATTTTGGTAGTTTTCAAGGTTGCCATTTAAAATTACAAGTGATGCAACAGGGACTTTGTTGTAGTTTTGCCAATCAGAGCCGTCGTATTTAAAAACTTCGTACGGCTCGCCGATTTTTGCCCACACATCGTTTTGTTGAACAGGCTGCATACCACTCCACCACAGAGTATCGTTAACCTTGATATAGGTTTCGTTCAGGTTTATTGAACCACGGAAAAAGTTTGCTAAAGTTCGATTGATGCCAAACAGGGTGTTTGTTGTGGAAGCAATAGAAGAACTGCTTGTTACAGATGTGTATTCCGTATAAGTTTCACCGTCGGTAGAAATGGATGTGACATAATTTGTCCCCGTAAACTCCAGTTTTACCCAATAATCAGTGTTCGGATTAAGGGCGGTGCCACCGAGAGAAGTCCCCGAAATATCCCAGGATGTGCCATTTGAAGATAAATAAGTATATAGGCAGCCGGGATATGTTGTAGAAAACTGTAACCCAAATCCATATTCCCCGGAATTTCCAAGAATAGGTTGATAAGCGGATTGAGCCCAAACAGCAGGGGTTTTAATTTTTAATACTATTTCCCAAGGGCTTGTTTGCGGATTAAAAGTAGAATTTAATTGAGCATAGCTGCTTTTACTAAACCCGCTCAAGATGCCGTTGTAATTTGTCACCTCGCCTATAATATCGACATTTGGAACCCCCGCCGGAGTTTGAGACGAATAAAAGAGGTTGTTTTTTAAGAGTTCGGAACCGTTTGCGTCGATAAACTTGTTGTAAGTTCCGTCCGCAAGCCCCGTGATAGTGTCGGAGTTAACCGCGGTGATTGTTTGGGAATTTCCTGACGCATCGTTAATAACCAACGGGTTATTGGCACTAACCTTGTAATCAACGACGGTAGAACTGTCAAGCGAGATTTGAATTGAAAAATAGCCGTTTGTACCGTTTTGGCGAGTACGTCCGCCTGCACCGTAACCTTGATAAACAGACGCTGCGCCGTCGATTTCACTTGAAGAGTTTGATGTGGCGCCGTCGTTACCGTTAGTGCTGAGGGTAGAACTTTCGGGGGTGACATTTAATGTCAGGTTTCCGCCTTTAGATACTCCGCCCGTTGCATAGCCTCCGCCGGCAGAGACAAGCACGGTACCGCCAAAAGACAGAGTTGTAGCGGTAGCGTCGGTAACGGATTGGTTAGAGTTGGAGTTAGTATAGACCCCTGTACCGCCTTTGCCGACTGTAACGGTATATGTTCCGGCTTGTAAGTTAAGTTCCCCGACAAACCCCGCACCGGAGCCGCCTGCACGACGGTAGTAAATAACGCCGTCTCCAACGGGTTGATTAAACGCCCAGCCGCCCGCACCGCCGCCGACGAGGGCAACGGAGTAGGTTCCTGCACTTGAGAGTGTAAAGGTATAGGTGTTTGCTTCTGTATATTCAATATCGGTATGCACTGCCACTTGTGCATCTACAAGGTCAAGGTTCCCCTGTGCGTCCGTATTGCCTGATTTGATACAGTAGGGATTTGATGCACTTATGTTTGGCAAGTGTTCTTTAGGTACTTTTGCCTCGGCGTTTAATGGGCAATAACCTGAGGCTGCACCTTTTTTCGACAGATGTTGAAAGTTATTATGAACGTAGTCCTTGCTTGCCATTTGGATATTTCCGTCAACCGTTGCGATAGTAGTACCTTGAGTAACTTCAATTTGAACGCCGATAATATTTTCCGTAACGGCATCATCGACTTCAATAACAGTATCCATTTCACATTGAGATATCCATAAAAGCCCGCCGAGGTCATCTTTAAGACCTATTTCTCTTATCGTGAATGACGGAGTATCGGCAGGAATTTTTGCAAAAAACTGATATGTATTTCCGTCGGCGTTAATTTCTATTATATCTAATGCGGCGCGCTGATTAACAAGTTCGGTTTGTTCCGCACTCGGTTCATACATTTCACCGTTTGCATCCCCGATGACTATTTGCGCAACCGTCATTTCTACGTCGGAATACAAGTCCTGAGCCTGTTTTTCCAATCCGTATTGTGTAAATAGTTTTATCATATTATTACCTTTCTGCTAACTAATATTGTTGTGTTTAAGCACAACCTATCTTGTATCATTGTATTAATTTCTATGTTATCCATCTTTGATGATAACCTTTTATATTCAGTTATCGTATTAAGAATTTTGTTATACGAAGTTGAATTTAAAGGTGTTTGAGTAAATACCTTAATTTTAAAATGATTTGGCTGTCCGTCATATTGCTGCCAGGATAAATACTTTATAGTTGTATCGGAAAGTGATGTTTTTATTGACTTTACCGTTCCTTTAAAACGATGGTTTCTAATTGCATTTCTCAACAATGTTGTTTTCTCTTGTTTTGAAGAACATCGCTGCCAACCCTCAAAACCAAGAACGTGAAACATTTTTGCCTCTTCCAATAATATTTCATCGGATAAAAATTCAGGCATGCAAGTTATAAAATTTTTTAAATTTATTTCCGAAAAAGCCTTATCCATACAATTTTCTAAGGCCAGGTTTGAATCATCCTGCATGTTCGCGGGTAATAAACTAGTCATAATTATTACCTCCCATTTTTGACATCAAAAACAGTATGTCTTGTAAATGGCTGTCCAAAACTCTTTTTAGGGAGCCGTTTTCAACCTCTTCCGATGAACAATTTATAACCAAATTGGGATAAAAAGTATTCGTAAAATAATTTTTATTGTCTGATATTTTTTTGTACCAACTGTTTTTATTTTCAACTTCCGAATTGTTATCGGATTCATTCGAAATACTGTTATCAAAAATGTTTTTTCGGTTAAATTTTTCAAATGAAATTTGAATTCCGGAATTTGAAATTGAAGTATCTTTATTAAAAATATTGTTTTTTATTTTTTCAAAATAATTTTGACTAAAGTCTTTTTCATCATTTGTTACAGAGGAAACATCAGACATAAAATTCTGTTTAATATCAGAATTTAATTCACTAATTTCTTTTTCGTCATTAAAATATTTAGACTCCCAAAAAGAATTTTCGGTATTTTCAAAAACTTTATTCACATAAAATTTTGTTATATCATCAATATTGTTTTGATTAAACGAATTTCGGGATGTATTTTTACCAAAGATTTTTTCAAAACTTTTTTCAATTAAAAATTCATTGTTGTTAATTTGATTTTCTGTTACTTTTTCCGAAAAAAATTTTTTATCAAACGCTTCAATTTTAAAATTATTAGAATTTTCAAAATCGCTGTCGTTCGTTTTTGGGTTATGTATATCCTTCGGTTCGCTCAAAACTTTTCTTGTCGGTTTCCACAAACTGTTTGCCACCACTCCTTTCTCTACTGTTTTTATTGCTTCAAGAACATTGTCTTTTGCTTCTAAATTAATATGTAAATTAATTCTCATATCCATTATTTCCCTAAAAATTTTTCTAATTCTTTTATCCAAAAATTAAGTGTTTCTAAATCCATATCCATAACTTCGTTGAAGCCCCAATGTGTCACTTTGCATAACATCATTATTTTTTGCGGATTAAACTCAAGTTTTTTTTTAATGTCAAATAGTAGTCCTCAAGCGCTACAACATCCTCAAGTTCCAAATCAAGAATATCGTCTGCAGTAACTTTTTCGCCGTCGATTTTGCATAACGCAGCGAGAATATGTACGCCCGGACTGACTCTTTCGTCGGCAAGCATTCTTGCACGCATCAGCAAATGCCCGTCCGCGTTTTGAACATTATCAAATTCGACTGTCTTATTTGACATCGGAAGTTTAAAAGTTGTCGGAATTTCCATTTTTTCTCCTTTCGACGGGAGCATAAGCGGGAGTTTTTAATCCCGCCGGTGCTCCCTAAATTTCTACACCAATCCTAAATTCAACTTCATTTTCGCCAGTTGATCCACTCCGTCAATTACATAAATGTTATTCGGAATATCAACTTCCAAAAGAACATTTCCTTTATGTTCAATCTTTACGGCATGAGGAATAAGTTCTACCGAAAACTGAGCATTTTCCTGCTGTTTAATTGTTCCGAGCGGAGTAATTTTTTTTGTAATAGCCTTAATTACACCCTTAACAGGAATTTCTTCCGCAAGAGTATTGCCGTTAAATTTTTTTAAGTTTCCACGAATAGTGATAATGTGTTCTTTGTTAATATCAGAAAGTAACGTAAACACATCCGCATCAAAACCGTTCAATCTGATTGCGGAATTATCAAGTTCAATTCCGATTGGAAGTTTTACTTTTCCGATAAAATCAATCGGCTTAGATTCAACCGTAACGGTTGAAATGTCCGGGAATTTGAATTCATTAACTTTGCCAAATTGGCTTGTGCCCAAATACAAATGGGCATTCGTGAGTATAGTTGCCATTTTTGTTTTTCTCCTTATTCATTTGCTAACGCACTTGTAATGTATTTAATATTGATATAACTTTGATATCTGATATGTTCCGCAACAGACGGAGGACAAAAATCGTAAGAGAACACAATTTTTCCGTTAGCAACATCTTGCGCAGGATTCATTGCTTCGTCGTACCAAACATCGCCATCCAAAATTAATCCCATTTCAGGATTTTTCCAATTATTAAATTTTGCCTTAATAGTTTCTGTTACGTTATCAATGAATGCACGTGTTACCTTAGCCCCGACGCATTCAAAACTACCGGTTTCAATAGTTTTTTCAATAAAGTTTGCGGTATCAATTACGCTGTCAAAAGTTTCAATCCCTGTTTCTGAAGGATAAGCACAGTTTCTTGCACCCCAAATTCTAAAAGAGCCTTTCCAATTAATAACGGTTCCTACACCTGCTGCATTCAAAGCGTTTGATTCCGTATTTTCTTTATTTAAAATAAATTCAACAGGAAATTCCAAGCCAACGGTCGTAACAGATTTTGTGTTATCAATAGAAGTTGCAACATCGGCAACTCTGTTTAATTTTACTCTCAAACCTGCAAGAACAGGGGAAATAGGGCTTAAAACATTTGAGTCAATGTATTGGTTATACCTGTAAACCCAAGGGAGAGCCATATACGCATTCTTAGAAGAACAAGTCAAATCAATGCTTGAAGCATTTGTTCTTGCAACGATTGCTGAGTTAACGGAAGTTCCCTGAGGGCAGTCAAGATACGTTCTTGCTTTTAATTCTTCGGCAAGGTCAACAAGAGCGTCTCGCACACTTTTTTCTGCCGAATATTTTGGAGCAATAATAATATTTATATCATCACCAAAAAGTTGTGTAATATTTTTTATTGCTTTAGAACCCGTCTTGTTACCGTTTGCATCAACAGTCCCTATAATATCTGCCGCACTGACTTTTGAAACGTCAGCATAGTCATAAGAACATGTAACAGCTTCGGCATTAATAAAATCTTCGGAAATTAATCTTATAGTTGTTGACTGTTTGTTTACCGAAACGGTATAATCAACATCCAATTCCGCCGTATCCTCATTTGAAGTAATAACCAAATTTGTAATACCGACGTGATTAATATCGAATTTAGCGGCAACAGGAGAGTATTCTTCATCGGATACACTTGTTTTGTGAACGGATGAATTAAAAACATTTATCATATAAATAGTTGCCCCGCCTGATTCCGTGAGAATTGTTTCCAAAGCATCATACATTGTAAAATCGGGCAAATTTTTTCCCGCGTATTTTGCAACATCCTGATAATTTCTTATAGGAATGGGTTGATTTAAAGTAACGGCGTTACTGTCTAATAAAAAAGTAGGCACTGTTCCCAAAACACAAACGATATCGGTTTGCGTATCTTGTAACGGTTGTTTAGCCTGTTCTCTGATTGTGTCTATACCATGTAACATTGTTTTATATTTTCTCCTTTCCGGCTTTTAAATAGCCGTATATTATTAATCTGATTCGTTTTGCGGAAATTTTATTTTACAAGTAAGTTTGCAAAATAAATCCGTATTAACCTCTTTCAAAAATTCTTCTTTTACAAGAGTTATTTTTCTGCCCGAAATTTCAAATCCTTGCAAAATTTGCTTTAAATTTTCTTGCGGATAATGAATTTGAGAGTAATTATCCATTCCCCTGTAAATCGAAATAATCTCAAAAGTTACGTTTGTTTCCTGATTTACTTCCCAAATAGTGTTTTGTTCTAAAAATTCCGTACTCAAAAATTTGACCAAAAAACATCCTTTTGAACTTGTAAAGTGATAATTGTCAATATTTACGGGGAAATTTTCAACGTCAAAATCAAGAAAATTCGATTTTAAAACGGACAGAATTTCTGTTTCAACTGTTTCATTAAAGTTCATAGTTCGAACCTCTTGTTAAAACGTCTGTCCTCTTCTGTTTTGTCGCACATATACATTTGCGGGGATAAAACAGTTTCGGAAATTTCGCTTGATTTTGCCTCCAAAACTTTAACTCCGGTTTGCAAATCTTTTAAAAGAGCAATCGCATCCTCAAAATTTTTAACATAATTTTTCGGAATATCTTGCGGGCGTCTCGAATAAAGTCTGTAAATAACGATATCCGCTGCAATTTGAGTAATAATTTTGGGCGTAGATGAGAGCGGAAGTTGATATTTATTTCTCAACGCGGAGTTAATAATATCATCCGCAATTTCAATCGTTTCGTTAATTCTTTGAGTATTAACCGAACTTGCCGGAAAAATATCATTTGAAAGATTAATCAAAACTTTTTCATCTATTCTTGTAAGTAAATCATTTATAGTGCAATACATAAAAATTCTCCTTGTTTGGTAATTTTCGCCCTGCTTTCGCAGGGCAAAAATAAATTAGAAAGCGGCTTTAATTAAATATCCGCAATCAGGACAAGTAATTAAATCCTTGTGTTCTTCAACGGATTTGTAATATTTAACGCCTTCAGCACCCGGTTTTGCATCATAATAAACCTGAACGTTATAATCTTTGTAAATCGCACGTTGACCGAAAGTTACACCGCAATCCAAATCGGCAGTTTCATTCAAATATGCAAGGATAATATCATTACCCCAAATATAAGACATATTAACGTTTTGACCGCGCTTATTTGTATTAACTCTTCCGCCGCCGACAAGAATTCTTTGAACATCAAAAACTTCTTTCAAAAATTCCAACGGAACCAAACCATCTTCAACCGCACTACCTTTGTACATTTGAACGATTGATTTGCATCCTCTCAAGAAAGATGCGCCCGCACGAGAGATAATCATTGTATTTGCCGGTTTCCACATTTTATCAATACACTCTTGAATTTTAGCAATAGGTTTTGCATTAGCGGATGCAAAATTATTTGCTGAAGTCAAGGTTACTGAATTACCTTCGTAATTTGATGCCGTTCTCAATAAATTAGCAAGTCTTACTTCATCGGCAAGTTTCAAAATGCTTCTTGAAAACATAACTCTTTTTGCTTCTTTGTCTTTTTCTTTTGTATCCATTTGCAAATGGCGTACGGACAATTTTGTAGCGTGAGAGTAAACACTTGTACCATCGTGTTTTTCCGTGTATTTAAACTCTGTTTCTTCAGGAATACCATATTCCCCGATTTCCGTATTAACGGTTGTCAACATTTGTTCTTTATCGTAATAGTGATATTTAAACTCAGGACTGTCAACGTGAGTTTTTGTCAAAACACTGTCCCCAATTAATTCTTGAGGCATATATGCAATAGCCAATCCCGTTAAATCTTTATCTGCTACGTAAGGTAAATCTAATTTTGCCATAATATTATTTCTCCTTTCCTAATGACCTTATTCTTGTTCACTTTCTTCTTCTTCGGAACTTTCTGCCGCCGCTGTCGGAAGAACCAAAACTTGCGGATTAATAAAAGCTGCCAAATGAGCCCCGGCAGAAGCGGTCTCCAAAACTCTGCCTACAACTGTTAAAGTTCCCTCTGCGGTTTCCGTATCTAATTTTTCAAGTTTACCGTCGCTTGAAGCAACTAAAAAGTCGCCCGCATCAACTGCATCAGAAGTTGCAACACTTCCTAAACCAAACATTAATACGTCGCCAACAGCACCTTGCTGACCGCCGAATAATGTAACACCGCAAACTTCATCAGATGCAGCTGTTGCTTTAACGACAATACCTTCTGCGGAAAATTTTACCGCAATTTTTTCTCCGATTTCTTCACCAAAAGTGAATGATTTAACTAATTCCATTCGTTTCTCCTTTCTATTTGTTTAATTCTCTGAACGCAGTTGTTAAATCCACATTTTTTTCTTGCATAATTTTTGCCAATTCTTTTGCAACAGCATGTGCATCTTCAAAATCGCTTTTTTCCGAAGCAGCATCACATACTGCGACATCTTGAAAACATTTGATATCGAGACTGTTAACAAAATCTTTTACCGCCTCAACGGCAGAAACATCTTGTTTGTCCGAAAAACTGAAATTTTCAGCGCCGTCACACACGGACAAAATGTTCACAATACATTCTTTGTGTTTTGGCAAAATTTTACCGTTTTCGATTGCAGTTTGTGCAAAATCTTGAAATTCCTTAATTTTTTGAGCCTTTTGAGTTTCTTCAATTTGTTTTCTCAAAGTTGAAATTTCTTCATCTTTTGCTTTTAGCAGTTCATTCAAGTTTTTTTCTTCCACATTTACCTCCTTATCTTGAACATCTGTAAAACAATAAACATATAAATCATTTGGGTCACAGTCAGAGAAACAAAACTCCTCCAACCCTTTAATGGCAGGTGCTTGAGCACCCAAAAAAGCAATGTGTCTAATATTCAAATCCTTGTCTAAGGATATGGAACGATTTTTAAACAAACCTTGCTTTAGAGCATTTTTAAACTCTTCTCTGATGTCTTTGAAAGAGCAGTACAAATTTTCACCGACTCTTTTAACATCCTCAATCCAGCCGTAAGCCGGAGAATTTGTTTTTGGATGTCCGACACAAACAGGAACATTATGATGAACATTTTGGAATTGATAACAAATTTTATCCAAATCATCTTTTGTCCAAAACTTAACGTTTCCGTTTGAATCTTTGTGTTCACCTGTCTTAAAAACGTGACAATACATAGTTTTCACACTCCTTTCCGAATGTTCGTTTTCCGATTTCGTTTCTAAGACTAGCAGTTTGCGCGGAAAAAATCCATTAATTTCCTTATAAAATTTTGTTTCAAATTTTTTTTCGATAAATTTTATAAAATATTTTTTTAATATTTTTTATAGAAAATTTTTTCTAAAAAATTAATCAAAAAATTTTTCGAAAGTAATTTTCATAAGGAAATTAATAGAAACATTTTGCGAAAATCTGTATTATGGTATTTGGAAAACAGAGGAAAGGAAAAAATGGTAGAACTGTTACAATCAAAATTTATTCAGGAACTTGGCGCAACTGCACTGATGTTCATTGTCTTTTATCTTGTCCTGCAGTTTAACAAAGCAAGCATTGAATCTTTAATCAGACAGCAATCGGATTTTGTATCCAAAATGTTTGAGCTTTATAACAAACTTTTAGATACAACCGTATTCAATTCATCAATGCTTCAAAAAATAGATGACAAGATAAAAAACGGACAATGGTGTCCGTTCACAATAAATCGAAAAACAACAAAACAAGAAAAGGAGGCAGAATAGAATATGAATCCGGCTTTAATGCAACTGAGAATAGAACTTTCAAACGCAAAAAAAGATTTTACCGAAAAAGAATTAAAAATGAAAAGACTGTTTTGGGAACTTCAAACCTTTGCAAATCCATATTACAAAACAGTGGAAACCATCAAAGCGGAAGAGATTTTACAGTGTGCAAAAGATATGCTTTCAACCAAAAAAGAGCTTATTACACTACAAGAAAAAGTTAAATTACTAAAAACAGATTTAGGGGAAAATTAATGACAAAGTTTGATGACTACGGACTGTTGGCGGAAAAATATTACGTAGAAGAACAGCTCTCGGTATCAGAAATCAGTGAGAAATTAAACATAAGTACCAAAACCCTCACAGAATGGAAAAAAGGTGAGAATTGGGAAGAAAAACGTAAAACATATCTTTCGTCGCAATATTCATGTTATTCGGCATTGCAAGAACTTCTGATGTACCTGTCAAAAGATGCACTAATGAAAATTAAATCGGGCGAAGTTCCCGAATCCGCTTCACTGAATTTCATTGCCAAAATGGCGGAAAAACTTCCAAAACTCAAAGCAATAAATGAAGAAAAAAACAAACAACAAACAAATACTGATACACAAACCCAAATCGCAGAATTGATTGATAAAAAATTAATGCACAGAGATTAGTAAACAAAATCCAACAACATAAACGGAGAAAAAATGACTAAAGTTGACTTAACGGAATACTGGCTAAAATACCAAAAAGATTGGCTTTCAGATGACAGCCAAATTAAGTTTTGGGAAAAATCACGCCGCATCGGAGCAACCTACGTTCAATCCTATGAAGATGTAAGAGATTGTGTTACAAAAAAATATTTTTATAAAAATCGCCCCCTAAAAGTGTGGTTTACATCTGCGGACTTGTCTGCCGCAAAGGAGTATATTGATTACTGTAAAGAATGGGCATCTTTTTTTAATTCCATTGCAAAATATATGGGAGAAATTATCATAGATGAAAACAAAGACATTAAAGCGTATTGCCTTGAATTTTCAAACGGAGCGAAGATTTTTGCACTTTCGTCAAATCCGTCACAATTCCGATCAAAAGGCGGAAAGGTTGTAATCGACGAGTATGCCTTTCATAACGATCAAAAAGCATTGTGGAAAGCGGCATTTGCCTCCGCTAAAATGTGGAAATACCCTATAAGAGTTCTGTCAACCCACAACGGACAGCTTTGTAATTTTTATAAAATAATCAAACTTATAAAACTTGGCAAATTAAATTATTCCCTGCACACGACCCCTATACAAAAAGCTGTTCAACAGGGGCTTGCCGATAAAATAGAGGGAAGAATACTAACAGAAAAAGAGCGTCAAAATTTCTTGGATGAACTTAAAAATGATGCCGGAGACGAACTGACATGGCAAGAGGAATTTTGCTGTGTCGCCGTTGATGAATCTACTGCTTTTCTGCCTTATGAAATGATTATCAACTGTAAAGAAAACAACGTATCGAAAACTTTTGACCAATTAGAAAAACTGGGGGCGCTATATCTTGGATTTGACGTAGCAAGACATCGACACTTATCTGTTATTTCCGTTTTTGAAAAAATAGGAAATGTAAAATTTTTGCGCTACCAAATAGAACTTTCAAAGACATTATACAGAGAACAAAAAAATATTTTATACAGTATTTTAAAATTAAAAAATCTTAAACGAGCATGTATAGACAGGACAGGGATTGGCGACAATTTAGCGGAAGATGCCCAACTTGATTTTGGAAAAACAAAAGTAGAAGGAGTACTTTTTACAAATTCAAGTAAAGAAGAAATGGCGACTCTTTTCTATATTTCGCTTGAGGAAAGAAATATCCGAATAGACACAAATATTGAAACGAAAGTAATTGAGGATTGGCACTCCATACGCAAAATTACAACGAAGGCAGGAAATACACGCCTTGACACAGATGGAAGTGAAGAGAACAGACATGCGGACAATTTTTGGAGTGCCGCTCTTGGAAACTATGCCGCATCGGGTTTTGAAGATTTTTCCAAACCAAACATTATAAGCGGCAATTTTGAAACAGAAAATTTTAAAGGAGTTAATTTTTAGATAGGAGAAAAAAATGTTCAAACTAAAACACCAAAAACAATCAATTTTTGAAGAGTATGCCAAGGCCCAAGACACCATTGGCATGTACAATTTAACATCACGACTTCCAAACCCGGATATCATTTTAAGACGAACGGGAAAAGGTCTTTCAACCCTGAGAGAACTTAAATCTAACTATCAGGTCGGAGCCTGCATTGAGAGTCGAAAAGCAGGTGTTACAAGCAAAAAGTGGAGATTAAATAAAAATAATTGTCCGCAAACCCAATTTTTGTTTTACGAAAGCATATTTAAAACTCTGGACATCCATAAACTTATTGAAGATATCTTGGAAGCTCCTCTTTTCGGATATGCCCCGATAGAAATTTCATACGAAACGGAAGATTACCTAATCGTTCCGACAAAACTAACGGCAAAACCACAAGAATGGTTTTATTTTTCGGGGGATGGTAAATTTTATTTCAATAATAAAAACGGAGAGGTTTTAATAGAAGAAAACGACCCGAAATTTTTAATTCCGCGTCATCGTGCGGATTATTTGAACCCTTATGGAGAATGTCTTTTGAGCCGATGTTTTTGGAATGTAACGTTTATCAACGGCGGTATGGAATTTTGGTTAAAATTTATGGAAAAATACGGTACCCCATGGGCAATAGGAAAGTATGACCGTTCAATGAATGAAGATGAGCAAAAACAATTATTTAAGATGTTAAAAAGAATGATTCAAGACGCGGTAGCAACAATTCCTCAAGACGGAAGCATAGAACTTATAAACGCGGGAGATAAATCAGGCAGCAACGATATTTATCAAAGTTTTATATCCAAATGCGAAGATAACATTTCAAAAGTAATTCTCGGTCAAACCCTTACAACGGACGTCGGCTCAAAAGGCAGCTATTCCGCCGCAAATATTCACCAACAAGTCAGAGGCGATTTAATCAAAAATGACATAAGACTTGTTGAAAATACAATCAATGAATTAATTAAAAAAGTTAACGAATTAAATTTTAACACCAAAGAAATACCGAATTTTGAAATTTATGACAAAGAAGAAACCGACGTCAAACTTGCCGAGCGGGATAAAAAAGTCAGCGAACTTGGAGTTAAATTCACAAGAAGTTACTTAAAAAAAGCATACGGATATGAAGACAGTGACTTTACACTTGTCGGGGAGGAAAAATAATGACGGAAAAATATTTCTATACAACGCACGAAAATGACAGATTTGATAAAATAGCGCAAATGTTTTTCGGAAACTGTTACAAAATAAGCCCGATAATCGAAGAAAATACTCACGTAAAAATCCGTGAAGTTTTGCAAGACGGAATAGAATTAACGATTTTAAAACAAGAAACCGAAACCAAAACCGAAAATGCGCAAACCCCAACATGGAAAAGGAGTGAATAAAAATGCTTGTATATGGCGAAATAACATCAATTAACGGACACAACGCAAAAATGAAAGTTAACCATAAAAACTTTCAAGAAACAGGCTGGTTGTACATTCCTCAATACGTAACTCACGGTGACAAAAGTTCTAACATATACGAAATCGGAACGGAAGTAGCCGCAATAACGTCAGAAACCTTCGATGAGGGGTGTATTGTCGGTGCGGTATATAACAAAACCGATACGGGAACAACAAACGACAAAAATATAAAAACAATAATTTTTTCGGATGGAAGCGTGATTGAATATAACAAACAAACGCACATATTTACCCTTGATTTAAAAGGGGATGCAAATATAACGGCCCAAAAAGTTGTAATTAACGGCGATTTAGAAGTCAGGGGAAATGTATCGGACACAAAAGGTTCAATGCAAAAAATGCGCGATACATATAACGAACACACCCACAGTAACGGTAATAACGGAGCAAATACCGGCACACCGAACGGAGGAATGAATTAATGAACATTAAGGAAATTAAAACTAAATACTGGCAAAAAAAACGAGGAACTGTAGGAGATATCGTAACGGATTTGGATGACATAGAACAATGCTATGACACCATTTTTAATACGGTAAAAGGCGAAATCCCTTTCAAACCTGACATTGGAACAAATATTTTTGAAGCAATCGGAGAAAAGCCAAAAGATGCAATACAAATTGCAAAAACAATAATTCTTAAAGAATTTCCGAAACAAGAACCGCGAGCGGAAATAACATCAATTAATACTTCATATAACGAGAACGGAAAAATAGTTATTACCGTAAAATTTCAAAGTAAACTAACAAAAGAAGAAAGGAGAAAAACATACTATGTCTAATAACGAAATCAAATTTTTGGAGTACGACTCTCAGGCAGAAGAACAAAAACTTGTAAATCTTTTTGAAGAGCAAACGGGCAGAACGCTTTATCCTGCGCAAGACGAACGTTTATTAATAAGCATAATCGAATACAAAGCCTCACTGCTTGTCAATAAGTTTAATGAAGCCGCAAAACAAAACCTTACTCAATACAGCCGTGGAGAAATTTTAGATAATATTGGAGACATGTTTGATACGAAACGTCTTGACGGAGAAAAAGGTAAAGACACTATACAAATAGAATTAAATACAACCTTCACCTACGATTTTACAATTCCAAAAGGGACTGAAATTCTTTCAAAAGACGAAGAAAGCACCTTTGAAACAACTGAAGATTTGATTATTCCGGCAGGAGAAACTGTCGGAACCGTCGAAATAGAAGCAAAAGAAGTCGGCTCAAAAACAAACGTATATGGAATCGGGGATATAAATACGCTTGTAAAACCAATGAGTTACATAGAAAAAATAACGAACTTGAACGGGATACACGGCGGCTCGGATGAGGAATCGGACGAAGCCTATATTAAAAGAATTTTGCTGGCACCGGAAAGATTTACCTGCGCAGGTTCCCGCCAGAGCTATATTTATCATACCCTATCGGCAAATCCGTCAATTATAGATGCAACAGCCCAAAGCGTAAAACAGGCGGCAGAAATAAAAATAGGAAATACGACATACACGGAAAATGACGGAATAATCGAAACTCCGGATTTTACAGCCGAAATTGACCATAAAAAGGGAACTTTCAATTTTACATTAAACGAAACAGAATATACTTTTTCAATACCGTCAGATTCAACTGTCAATATTTATCCGCTTATAGAAAACGGCGAAACTCCGCAAAGTATTCTTGATGAAGTTGAACAAATATTAAACGGCGAAAACGTAAACCCTATGACCGATAATGTTATTGCAATTTCACCAACCGAAATTCAAAAGTCAATAACCGTAACGGTACATGCAGAACAAAATTCTGATTTGGCAACTATTACTCAAAAAGTTAACAGTGCCATAGATGAATATAAATCAGAAAAAAATAAAAAACTAAATGTTGAAATTTTACCGTCGCAAATTATCGCCAAAGTCGGTTCAATAGAGGGTGTTTACTCTGTTGATACAGGCAGCCTTACTCCGACAACTGCGAATGTAAACGAATATTTTACACTGAATTTTTCGGTTAATGTAATACAGTAATTTTAAAGAAAGGATTTTTAAAAATGAAAAACTTAACACTTGAACAAATTTTTAACAGAGCCGAAGTGATAAATTACTCAAAAAATTACGGCTATAGCGAAGTATCGTCAATAAGCGGAAAATCATACCTGACTTCCGGAGCGGAAAGTCTAAAAAAAATTCCGCTGAAAGTAAAACTTCATCACTCCTTTTGTAACCCTCAAAAAGTAATTGATGAAATTGAAAAAATGGCAAAAAACAAAAATATTTTTAACTATTTTCAAAACGGTAAATACATAGGCGAATATGTAATTTCAGACAGTAAAACAGCCCTGCATAAAACCTCCGGCGAAATGATAATCTATGCCGAACTTGATGTAACTCTTTTAGAAGCGGTTTTGCCGGAAGAAATTGAACCCTCATACAATATTTCGTTTCCGTTATATGACATAACATCGCAAGTAATACAAAACTTCAAAATAAAAGCGGCAAAAACAGAAAAAGATAATGCGTTCAAAATTCAATCAACAGTAACAAATAATTTGAGCAGCACCGCAAACCAAACTCTAAATACGCTTCAAAATTCAATTATCAACGAAATAAAACAACACGGAATATCAAAATCATTTGAAATAGTTGAGAAATATACAAACGACCTTAGATCAAAGAACGTACTTTCTTCCGAAGAAGTTAATGAAATAAAAACGGAACTTGAAAAAATTCCCGGAAAGATTTTAGATAACCTGCTTCGAATATGACGAAATTCCTGGAAGATTTATTTGATAACGCCCTCAGAAATAAGCATAGAACGAACTTCGTTTAAAATTTCGTTTCTGATATTTGAATACCCGTCACTGTTTGATGAATTCAAAAACATGTCACCAATACCGCAAAGCAAATAATTGATGTTAACATTGTAGTCAACTAATAATTTTACTAATTTTTCATTATTTAAAGTAATTTTATCTTTTTCCAAACTGTAAACATATTGCTTTGTAATATCAAAAATCTTCCCAAACTCTTCCTGTGACAAGCGTAAAGCCAATCTGATATTTTTTAACCTTTGTCCTTGTGTATTCATAAATATTCCCTTTGTTAAGTTTTACAAAGCCGCAAAAACCTTATAAAACAATTAATTTAATCTTTTGCACTACCTTTTGTAAAATTATAACTTGACAAAGTAAACATGTTATTTTACATTGAGTATAAATATATCTTTACGTTTGTCACACTAGAATTTTACCATGAAGGATAAAAAATTAAAAAAGAAAACTCAAAAAAATTAAAATAAAGTAATACAAATAATATCTACGGGGCGGCACTACCCTGAAAAAAAGACTAAAACGCCCCGTTTTCTTTAGGATAATAAAAAGAAAGGAAAAAAAAATGGGACGAGAAATAAAAACAGAACACACATACGTAGACATAGATGAAATATCAATAGATGACATGCCTTGCGAGATGTTAAAAGAGATATATGCCACATGCGGAAAAGAAGTCGCCGTATCGTTGATGGAGCATCAAAACGGAGTTTTCATAATGATGCCTGCACATCCGTTCAAACTTTTAGAAAACAGACTAATGGTAAGGGAATTTGACGGAACGACAGCCTCAATTCGGAACATATCAAGGAAATACGATATATCCGAAGTAAGACTCAGAGGACTTTTAAGAAAATACCTTAAACAAAAGACTAACAAAACTGATCATCATTAGGATTATTTTGTTGCGATTCGTTATTTTGATTTCTTTCGGCAATAACTTTATTCATCAATTCAACGAAATCTTTTTCCTCAAGGGTTTCTTCTTCCAACAGTTTTTTTGAAATATAGTCCAAAATATCTCTGTTATCGGAAAGTAGAGTTTTCGCATTGTTATAACAAGAATCAACTATCCTTTTAATTTCCTTGTCAATATCGGCAGCAATTTCTTCGGAGAAATCCCGTGAATGTCCGAAATCTCTGCCCATAAAGACATGTTCTTGATTTTTACCATACGCCATAGAACCCATTTTTTCGCTCATACCGTACGTAGTAACCATTTTTCTTGCCATTTCGGAAACTTTTTCCAAATCATTAGATGCGCCTGTTGTAATAGCATCTTTACCGAAAACGAGTTCTTCCGCAACCCGACCGCCGAGAGTCATGGTAATTCTGTCAAGGAGTTGATCTTTTCTGAGAGTCAAGTGATCTTTTTCCGGCAAAGTCATGGTAATACCGAGTGCCATACCGCGCGGAATAATAGACACTTTGTGAAGAGGATCGCTATTTTTGAGAAGTTTAGCCAAAAGCGCGTGTCCGACTTCGTGATAAGCAGTATTTTCTTTTTCTTCATCGGAAATTACGCGGCTTTTCTTTTCCGGACCTGCCATAACTTTATCGGAAGCCTCTTCCAAATCATCCATGGTAATGACATTTTTATTGTGACGAGCGGCAAGCAAAGCAGCCTCATTTAAAAGGTTTTGCAAATCTGCGCCCGTATATCCCGGAGTTCTTTTTGCGAGGACTTTTAAATCCACATTTGAATCAAGCGGCTTATTTTTTGCATGAACTTTAAGAATTTGTTCTCTGCCTAAAATATCGGGTCTGTTAATAACGATTTGCCTGTCAAAACGTCCCGGTCTTAAAAGCGCGTTATCGAGGATATCAGGTCTGTTTGTAGCCGCAAGAATAATTATGTTTGTATTTTCATCGAACCCATCCATTTCAACAAGCAGTTGGTTAAGAGTTTGTTCTCTTTCATCATGCCCGCCGCCGAGACCTGCACCGCGTTGACGACCAACGGCGTCAATTTCATCAATAAAAATTATACAAGGTTGATGTTTTTTAGCCTGTTCAAACAAATCACGCACTCTGCTTGCACCGACCCCGACAAACATTTCTACGAAATCCGAACCTGAAATAGAGAAGAACGGCACCCCTGCTTCACCTGCAACGGCTTTAGCCATAAGGGTTTTCCCTGTACCTGGAACACCGACAAGCAAAACGCCTTTAGGTATTTTTGCACCAAGTTTAATATATTTTTCGCCATTTTTTAGAAAATCAACAATTTCCTCAAGTTCTTGTTTTTCTTCTTCAATACCCGCAACATCTTTAAAAGTAACCTTAACTTTGCTATCAAGCATCATTTTAGCCTTACTTTTACCGAAAGACATTGCCTGTGCACCACCTGCCTGAAGGCCTTTAGCCATAACGATAAGAAACACAATGAATAAAAGCGGTAAGATAAGCGAGCCGATGACATTTAGCCATTGCGCACCGTCAGATGTTTTTTTAACCGTAACGTTTACGTTATTAGCCTCCAATTTAGAAATCAAAGCCGCATCGTTAGGCAAAAGCACTTTATAAACGAGAACGGGAGCCTTTTGTTCGCCGTAAAACAAATGCATAGTATCGTTAGTTTTAGGTTGTTCAACGGGAATTTGAACAGTCGGTTCCGCAATCAGAGCGGAATTATCTTTTTCGATTTGGACGCTTTTAATTTCTCCCGCGCTAACTTTGTTCAAAAATTCAGTATAAGATAACTCTTTTGTGCTTGTATTCGGACCTGCCATAAGCATGGAAATGAACGCCAGGAGCATAATTCCCAAAATAACGTACATACCCATAGATTGACTTTTATTCATATAAAACCTCGTTAATAATCTTTTACTGAAATTATTATATATCAAAAATAAAAAATAAACCTTTTCCAATAGTGCAATTTTTTTATTTTTACGCTATTATTTATTTAACAAAAAACGGAGAGATATAATGAAGAAGATTTTATATTCACTATTGACAATGATGTTAACAGTTCCGCAGAGTTTTGCATTTGATATAAACGCGACTGTTGAGAAATATGTGACACCGATATCGGATAAGGTTGCATCAATAATATTTTTCCCTGTAAATATAGCAGGAGTTGATATTCCGGTAATTATCATGTGGATATTGGCGGCTGTAATATTTTTCAGCCTGTATTTAAGAGGCGTAGCGGTTTGGGGATTGAAAGAATCCGTACGCGTTTTAAAAGAACCAAAATTTGATGAAGCGGGCGGAGAGGTTTCACCTCTTGGCGCGTTGATGACGGCACTTTCAGGAACTGTCGGATTGGGCTGTATAGCAGGTGTAGCAATATCTATATCTATTGGCGGTCCCGGAGCGGCTTTTTGGATAATGTTTGGTGCTATTTTTGGCATGGCGCTAAAATTTGCGGAAGTTTCATTGTCACTAAAATACAGAAAGATATTATCTGACGGAACGATTGCGGGCGGTCCGATGCACTTTATAGCACACGGTTTAACCAGACGTAAGATGCGTTGGCTAGGTCAACCATTGGCGGTTATATTTGCGTTTCTTTGTATAGGAGGAGCCTTCACGGGCGGAAACATGGTTCAAATTAACCAGACAACGGCACAAATAATAAACATGGCGGGCGGCGAAAACGGATTTTTATACGGATATAATTGGGCAATAGGTTTAGTATGTGCATTGGTATTGGGAGCTGTAATTATAGGCGGTATTAAAGCGATTACAAAGGTTGCAATGCAGGTTGTACCGTTAATGGTATATTTATACCTTGGTTTTGGATTACTTGTAATATTGGCGAACTGGCAAAACATTCCGCATGCGCTTATGATTTCATTGCAGGAGGCATTTCATCCGACATCTGTAGCGGGCGGAATAATCGGGATTATCATAATCGGTATGAGAAGATCTGTTCAAACAAACGAAGCAGGGACGGGATCAGCACCGATTGCTTATGCAACGGCACAGACGGACGAACCGATTTCGCAGGGTTTTATTGCACTTTTAGAACCATTTTTAACAGGTTTGGTATGTATTTTTACAGCGAGCATAATCATTTGTTCAGGTGTATATGAGGGATATTCCGCAGGCGTTAGCGGAATAGAGTTGACATCATCGGCATTTGAATCCGTATTTCCATGGTTTAAATATGCCTTGTCGGTAATTGTAATATTATTTGCGCTTACGACATTGATTTCTTGGGCATATTACGGACAAAAGGCGTGGAACTATATAGTAGGTGAGGGCAAAAAAAGGACATTATTTTATCAAATAATCTTTTTATTTGTAATTGTTATCGGTTCAATTTTGAATGTAGAAACGATAATCAATTTAACAGATGCAATGATGTTGGGCATGGCGTTTCCGAATTGTTTAGCGATGTATTTTTTGGCAAAGGAATTAAAAGAGGACTTGCGTAAATATTGTAAGAAACATGCAGTAGCACCGGCAATAAATGAGAAATGGTATAATCAGTAAGACATTATGTTTTATGGGAAACAGGCATAAGAGATATTACAATAGGGGTTGAAGTTTTTTGAGACATGTTATATAATAAGAATGTTAATATAAAAAACGGAGGTTACTTATGAAGAATTTAAAAACCCTAGCAGGGGGG
>JAFUZZ010000093.1 GCA_017476325.1 bacterium
ATATATCTTGACGTATCACAAACTTTTTGACGGTTTAATTAATAACTGTACTGCGTACGATAACGGACAATGTTCACAATGTGAGAACGGGTATCAAAACAACGGAACGAGTTGCAGAGATATTCGAGAAAATACGTGTGACACGTACAGCGGTACTACGTGCACGAAGTGTACAACGGAAAACTTACTTGTAGACAATGAGTGCGTAAGCAAAACTTCTTTACACTGTCAGACATCGGACGGGGTAGGATGTACAAAATGTTCGCAGGATTACAAACTTTCAGGTTCTACCTGTACGGAAATGGCTACTGTCGCTGAGAAAAACACCGCTCGTATCGAAACATGCAAAGAAAACAGTAGCAACACTTGCTCGTTGGCAGACGGAAGAAATATGACAAAGGTTCATGATGTTTATGCTCTTAAAAATTGGGATACAAAGAATGAACTAATGACATTTGAAACGGCACAAGCATATTGCGAAAGTGCAGGGTTGTCATTGCCGGAAACATCCGATAATATTTGTGAAAATTCGTTCTTTCATTCGGGAGATTCAGTACATGCAACAACTGTTTGGCTTTCTAACGGTCAAAATATTGATAATTATTCTTGTACACCCTTTGATAAGCCTCACTATATCGAATCGACACATGTTGTTTGTGTAGCGAGATAGATAAACATTTTTTTATTAATATTTAATGCTCTTGAATTTTACTCAAGAGCATTTTTCATTATTTTTTTGCAAATTTGACAAGAAATTTGTCCAAAAAGATAATCAAAACGTTGAATTTGAATAAGACCGAAATCGGAATAAATTTCTTTTAACTTATCCGGAGCGGGAAAAGTTTCATTTGAATGAACAAAGTATTTAAGCGGAAGTCCGCTGCCATTCGCAAATTTTCCTAAAATCGGTACAATTACATACATGTACGGTTTTAAAAATATATTCCAAAATTTGTTTGGTTTGCCAAGGTCTAAATTGAGAAATATCCCATCGGGTTTTAAAACCCGATGGATTTCTTTAATGACTTTTTGTAGGTCATCAACATTTCGCAGTCCAAAACTTATGGTGCAAATATCAAAGGTTTCGTTGCAAAACGGCAGGATGTGAATATCGTGTTCAATAAATTCTATATCGGGTAGACGTTTGCGTGCAATTTCAAGCATGTTCGCAGAAAAATCAACACCGATGATTTTTGCATCGGGATATTTTTTACTTAACAAACGGCAAATGTCACCTGTTCCGCAGCAAAGGTCAAGAATTTTTTTGGGGGAATTTTTGTCTATGCGGTTAATTGCTTTTTTACGAAAGAATCTATGGTTGTACAGAGAAATGGCATCGTTTATTCTGTCATAATTTTTTGCAATAGAATTGAAAAGTTCTTTTTTATTCATTAGTCTTTAAAATAATCGCAAATTAAAACTTTTTTATGGGGTAATATATTCTTCAAAGTTTGCGCAAATTTGTTCGTTTGCAAATCTTGTAACTGTTTGTTCAACTCTGCTTTTTCCATAACAACTTTGTTGTACAAATCCGAACAAATGTTTGATTTGTCAACGTGTTCGGAGAGTTTTTGTAATTGAATTTCTTTTTCTTTTATAACGGTTTTTAGTTTTTTAATCTTGTCGCTTTTCTTCACTTGTTACTACCTTAAATACTAAAATCATGCTATATATTTAAAATACTATATCTAAAAAAAATATAAATCCTCTTAGCGGTTGATTTAATGCGTGAATAAATGTTAAATTTTTGTCAAAATATGGATTTATGGGTACATGTTTGGTAGAATAGATTTATAGGGATAGTAAAAAGGAAATAAAAATGGGTAATGATATTGAAAATCTCCAAAATTCAGTAAATACAATAGTTGATGACTTACAGTTGATTAAGAACCAAAATCTAAAGAATACATTGAGCATTGACAATGTTAATTCCACGTTACAAATGCTAAATTCAAAAGACAATATTTCAAAGGAAACTTTATATTCAACCCAAGACCAACTTGGAAAATATATAACCTCTAATGTTTTGGCTAAGGTTAGCGAAGTTTCACAAAATGTAATTACGCTCAAAAATCTGGTTGAAAATTCAGGTGACGGAAACATCGTTGAATTGAGAGAAATTTTGGGAGGTTTGTCATTAAAGGTTGGCTCCGTTCAAGAGGCATTAAAAGATTTTTCGGGGAATAATTATTCCGAATTAAAAAACGCTTTGTTAAATTTGGGTGAATTGTCATCAACTGCGATATCTAACTTAGACAAAAATATGGATTTGAAAATCCATGATGTTAAGTCTGCTTTTT
This sequence comes from bacterium, assembly GCA_017476325.1. Classification (GTDB taxonomy): domain Bacteria; phylum Cyanobacteriota; class Vampirovibrionia; order Gastranaerophilales; family Gastranaerophilaceae; genus QHMH01. Next base: position 2,301 of record JAFUZZ010000093.1, read on the forward strand.
CCGAAGTAAATGAAACCCTGAAGAATTTTCTCTCTTCTGAACTGTCCCATATTAAATCTATGTTTGACGCTGTTAACCTTGATGTTGTAGAGAACAAATTAGGTTTGATTTCCGATATTTTAGTCTCACATGCAACATCTTCTCAGATAGAAAAAAGTTTTGCCGATGTTAACGGACAGTTTGAGGCTCTAAAATATCTTATTTCGTCATCTTCGGTCAACTCTGATGTTACGGAAAAAATATCCGGGTTTGTTGCCGAAATTCAAAACGCTATAAAAACCTATGTCGAAACATCTAACAACGGATTTGACGAATTGAAACATGCTATGGTTGTTTTTAATGAGGTTTTAGGGAAGATTTCCGCTCAAAATGATGAAAAATTATCCGAAACAATTAACGAAACAGCAGCCATAAAACGCGACATTCTTGCTGTTAAAGAAAGTTTGGAAAACTACTCAATCAACAATGTTGATGCGTTGAGCGAAAAATTTGACAATGTTTTTGTTGAATTGAGTAAATTAGAGAAAAGTTTTTCCCAAAAGAATTCCGAAGCGTTAAAACAATGCCTTGAAAACACTGAAGAAGCTTTTAACAGAGTATTGCGTGCTATTGATGAAACAAGAAATTTGTCTGAAACAACTGCTCAAAATGAACATCTTAACAATTTGGCGGAAAAAACCGATTTGCTAAAAAACGAATTGAATTTGGTAACAAGCGATGTTTTTGAGAATATGACCAAACAAACAGAATTGGTTTGTCAAAACATTCAGGAAATGAAGTCAGAAATCCAAAACAAAACGGAAGAAATAATATATTCAGCACAAAATAAATTAAAAGAGGATATTCAACAATACATAAATGCAATTTCGGCAGAAACAGAAAATAACGGAAACGTTATTAATCCCGAATTTGTTTCGGATTTGCGCAAAATTGAAATGAATATTGTTAACGCCCTTGGTAACATTACATCAGAAAATACAAAAATAACGTCGGAAATCTCTAAAGTTCAAGAGCAGTTGGATAATATCAGGACAATTAATCTGTCAAATAAAGAAGATATTTTGGTTTTCCTTGAACAAAATTTTGAAAAATTAAATTCAAACGATGCAATGAGACAATCCGGCGAACAGCTTGTAACAATGTTAGACGGCATAAGAACAATAAGTTTGGCTAACAAAGAGGATATTCTTGTATTTTTGGAAAAAAGTTTTGAGACTTTGAATGCCAATGTTGCGGGAAAAGATTTTATTACGGAAAAATTTAATAAACTTCAAAGCGATATTATGTCGCATTTGGAAGTTAAATCTCAAGAGGATATTAATGTTGCAAATGCTATAAGTGATTTGCAAAAAAACGTAATTGAAATTGTTTCCGAAAGAATGCAAATTCTTGCAATGGAGGCGGCATCAAATACTCAAGAGATGATTTCTGATTTCAGACAGGAAGAAAAAGAATATCAAAAACAGAACAACGAATTTTATTTGGATAAAGTCAATGAATTTTCCGAACGTATAAACGAAGAGTTTTCGGAATTGGTTAAAAATTCTCTTGACGAAATGCAGCAGTCGGTTTTGACACAGTTAAAAACCGTTAACATTCAAGCCCCTGAAGTTGAATTGCCAAACATTTCCGAAGTGTTTGAAAAACATGCCGAACAAATTTTTGCCGAAGTCTTTTCTAAATTTAATAATAACAGTGATGAAATCTTTGAAAAAATTGATGATATTCAATCTTCGCTTCAATCGCAAATAAATGATATGAAATCTTTAGTGGTTGATGAATTTTCAATAAAATTTAACGAAATTAAGGATTTTTATTCCGCACAAAACGGTTTGTTAAAACTGTCAAGCGAAATTAAGAATACAATCGGTTCTTTGGAAGAAAAAATTGTTGAGGCGAATGTAAATTCAACAATGGAAATTTCAAAATTATTGTTCTCATTGTTGAACGAAGTTTCAAACTTGAAGGCGGGAGAGGTTTCGAAAGGTACGGATGAAATAAAGGTAGTTCCGAAAACAGAGGCAAAATTTGACTCATCCGAAATTCAAAATGCTGTGTTTGAAGCAAAAGAGGAAATTAAAAAAATCCTTGCCATTCAACATCCTTTAATCAAAAAAATAGACAATTTGGGACAAAAAGAAGATTTGGAAATTCTTCAAAATAATTTGAAAGAGGTTCTGATTGTTTTCAATACAAAGTTAGACAGCATAATTTCCAATGCTCAAAATGACGGTATGAAGTCTGACCTTCATGCGGTTATTGAACGTATTGAAAAAACTTTGAACGAATTTAGTAAAGAAATGATTTCAAGTGTTGTCGGTGTGTTCAACGGAATTAACTTTGACGTTGAAAAGCAAGAAATTAAAGAATTTGTTAAATCCAACGCCGACGAAATCAAACATGTTGCATCAGAAAACTTTGCGGCGTTGAGTTCTCAGATTAGTGAAAACTCAAATAAAATATATGAGATTTCCGACAAAATTAAATTTGAAATAGTAGATGAACTTTCAAAAAGTTTATTAACTTCCTTTGATAAACTTTTGACTTCGGAACAATACGATTATCAAACGGAAGAGTTGAATAACGCCGTTCGTAACTTGAGCGAAAATGTTGTGGACAAACTTGCTCTTATTGAAAATTTAAAAGATTTTATTGAACAGTCAAACTCAACATTTACGGATAAAAATGCACAAATTTACAACGAACTTTCAGAATTTAAGGCTAATTTCGTACAAGTTGTTAAAGACATCTTCCAAGAATTTTTTGATGAAAGAAATTCCGCTCTCACTAAAAAGTTTGAAAATGTAAACAATGTGGTAATAAAAATGTCTGCCACCGCCGAGTTTATTGCAAGAGAGATTGAAAATTTAAAACCTGAATTTTTTGAAAAATTACAAGAAACCTTCCGGGAAGTAACGGTTTCTAACATTTCTAAAATGAACGCCCTCTCAAGCCAAATGAATTCAAAGTTTGAAGAGTTGGCATCAAATTCATTCCAAAACAGGGAAGAAATTATTGGCAAAGTGGATGAAATGACATCTCGCATGGAAACAAAAGTCGAGGAACTTTCGTCAAACTCTGTTCAAAACCGTGCCGAAATACTTGGCAAAGTGGATGAAATGACATCTCGCATGGAAACAAAAGTCGAGGAACTTTCGTCAAATTCTGTTCAAAACCGCGCCGAAATACTTGGCAAAGTGGATGAAATGACTTCCCGTGTCGAAACAAAGGTTGAAGAACTCTCTTCAAACTCTGTTCAAAACCGTGCCGAAATACTTGGCAAAGTGGATGAAATGACTTCTCGCATGGAAACAAAAGTCGAAGAACTTTCGTCAAACTCTGTTCAAAATCGTACCGAAATACTTGGCAAAGCGGATGAAATGACTTCCCGCATGGAAACAAAGGTTGAGGAACTTTCGTCAAACTCTGTTCAAAATCGTACCGAAATTATTGGTAAAATTAGTGATACACAAAATAAATTAGAGGATTTGGATAGCAAAATCCATAATTATTTGACGGAAGAAACTTCAAAGCTGCTATCAGTTGAAAAATCTCAAACGTATTTTTCTTCTTTTGAACAAAAAATTGACGAACTTTCCGACAATTTTGTCCAAAAATTATCTTCTGTTGATTTACTGAACGATTTGATTAACGATCAATCAGAACATTTTACTATTAATTTGGATAAATTACGAGAAGATGTCTCTGATATTATCAAGACGGAATTTAAGGAAGAATTGGACAATGCTTCGGAAAAATTGAAAGAAGAAACCGCAAAAAGTTTTGCGGATATGTCTTTCACAAATACCGAAACAATAAACTCGCTGGGTTCTTTGCTGCAAGAAAAATTAGCCCAAACGGCTTCAAATATAAATACTCATTTTAACAAGTCTGTTGAGGCATCCGGGCTTAACGCACAAGTACTAAAACAAGAACTTTTAGCAAAGGTTGACGAAATAATTGTGCAAAATGCGCACTCAAGTGAATTGGCGGCACAAAACATTAGTGAATTCAAATCCGAAATTTCGTCTGCTCTTGATGGTATTGTTCCTCAGATAATCAACCTCGCTGATGTCTCTACCGCTCAGCGAATGAACGCCAAAACAGAAATACTTTCAAAAATAGAAGAAATTTTGCCGGAGATTTTAAAATCTCAAACATCCGATTCGGAAAAACTTTCTGATATGAAAGATGCTTTGATTTCAAAAATTGAAGAAAGTTTATCCTCGCTTGGCAGTGCGATATCTTCTTGTACAAAAGATATTGCCTCCTCAAAGAATGAAATTGTAGATTTACAAAATCAAATATACGATTATGTAATGAAAAACTTACCGCAATTACAATCTGTTGAACTATCGGAAGAACAAACAAATTCAATCAAAAATGATATTAAAGATTTAAGTGGCGAACTTGCAAATTCTGTTGCTTCAATAGATGCGCTAAGCGATATTGTGAAAAATGCGCTTATTGAAATTAACGAAAATATGGAAAGTTTTAGGGCTAATCTTTTAGATATAATTAAAGCCTCATTCCAAGAAGCTTTTGAGGACAAGGCCGATGATATTATAAACAACATTAATTCAGGAATAGACTCAAATCTTACTTCTCTAAGCAGTGTAATTGCCGATAAGGTTGAAGAAATCAGAGACATTTCTCAAAATTCGGATTTGACAATTAAAGACTTAAAAGATTTGGTTGTTAACAAGCTTGATGAAATTAGCGAAATTAAAAAAGAAATCAGTCTTTTACCTAAAGAAAAAGAAGTTGGTCTCGAAGATATTGACACCCTTGTTACGGATAAATTGAAATCTTTAAAATCTCAAATAGATTTACTGCCAAAATCAACATTGGAAATTAAAGATGTTAAAGATTTAATAGAAAAAAATCTTGATGACTTAAAAATAAATATCGAAAACGCAGCTAAATCCGCATTTGATAAAGATGCTATTCAAACAATCGTCAGCGATAAGATTACAAATCTAAAAGACGAATTTACCGAACTTCACGCGTCCTCCGATATTGCCGTAAACGAAATATATGAACTTTTGGACGGAAGAACTGAGTCAATAAAATCTCAAATCCGACAATTAAGTGCCGACGGACTAAAAGCAGAGGATATTCGTGATTTATTGAACGATAAATTGGACGATATAAAAGCCGATTTAAGATTGCTTTCGCTTGACGGGGAAGAACATCAAAACGATTTGTTGAACAATTTTGATACAATCAGAAATATGTCATCAAATATTGATACTTCTTGTAATTCAATCAGTAACGATTTGAATGAAGTAAAAAATCATTTGACTCAAATCAGCCATGCAATTAAAGAAAATGAATCGGATTATCCTTATTCTTTTGAAGATATTGAAACTGATATTCTTAAAGTCAGAATGATTTTGAAAGAGTTAACAGAAAAAAATGCGCTTACAAGAGATGAAGGGCTTGAAAAAATAGAAGAAGATTTGGTTTCAATAAGCACAAGGACAAACAAACTCCTTTTAAATTCGGATGAAACAGCCAATTTCTTGCAATCAAGCATTGAAGATTTGAAAAATTTACTTGCTTTGTTTGATAATAAAGTTTCCGAATTTGATTATCAAAAAATGTTTGATAAATTAGAAAATCGAATTGATGAAATTTCTGAGGTTGTTTATTCAAATACCCAAAATAATAAAAAATTAACGCAAGCCTTTACATATCTTGCCGAATGGATTGATAAAACCGATGAAAAACTCTATGATATTGAACAAAGAGTCAGAGATATTTCATATATTAAACAAAATATGATTAAAAAATCAGATTTGGAAAGCATATTTGAAAAAGTTGCAAGAAAGATGGAAAAACAACAGGAAAAGATAAAAACATTGGAAGAAAAAGTTAAAGTTCTGTCACGCAAAGAACCAAATATCAAAACATTGGTTAAAGAAGTTTTAAGTACAGTTCCTGATACAAAACTTGTTAAAAAAGTTGACGGAATAGACAGACAGCTTGCAACACTTGGAAAAAGTATTGAGAAAATAACATCTTATGTTGATTAAAGAAAAACTTGAACAGATAGTCGGAAAAGAAAATGTTTTAACTAAAAAAGCCGAATGCTGTGTTTACGCATTGGATTCGACCAATAAGAGGGAGTTTTCTTTGCCCGATGCCGTCGTTTTTGTCGAAACAACGGAACAGGTTCAACAAATTGTCAGATACGCTTTTGAAAATCGTATTCCGATAATTGCACGCGGAGCGGGTACAAACCTTTGCGGCGGATGTTTGTGCGTTGATGGCGGTATTGTTTTAAGTTTTTCAAAAATGAATAAGATTTTGGAAATAAATTCAACAAATTTAACCGCAACCGTCCAAATGGGGACAGTTGTCGCCGATTTAAAAAGAGAGGTTGAAAAGTATGGTTTATTTTATCCGCCGGATCCGTCAAATTTGAGTGTTTCAACCATAGGCGGAGGAATTGCCTTATCTTCAGGCGGTGCAAAAACTTTTAAATACGGTTCTACAAAAGACTACGTTTTAAATTTAAAAGTTGTTTTGCAAGACGGAAGTGTTATCGAAACCGGGTCAAATACGGCTAAAAACGTTACGGGATACAATCTTACACAATTATTTGTCGGCTCTGAGGGGACTCTCGGTATTATTGTTGAAGCTACCTTAAAGTTAATTCCGAAACCTGAGAATTCGGCGCTGGTTCTTGTATATTTTGATACTTTGCAAGATGCCTCAAATATGGTGAATGTTATTTTGCAAAATTGTTTGACCCCTGCATCGTTAGATTTTTTAGACAGAAAAACTTTACAAACTATAGAAAATTTTTATCCGTCAGGTTTCTTGGACAGAGAGGCGGCACTGTTTATAGAATTGGATGGTTATGATATTAATTCTCAATGCCAAAAATTAAAAGTTTTATGTGAACAAAATGGCGGAAAAGATATTAAACTGGCGATAAACAAAGATGAATGCGAAAAAATGTGGACCTCAAGAAGAGCGTCTTTTGGAGCGTGCGCAAAGTTAAAGCCTAACGTTGTTGCCGAAGATGTTGTTGTTCCAAGAGATAAAATAAAAGAATTGGTTTACGGAATCAGACAAATTTGTGACAAAAATAATTTGCTCGTTTGTATAATGGGTCATATCGGGGATGGAAATATTCATCCGAACATCCCGCTTGATTTGAATAATCCTGCGGATGTTAAAAATTATGCCAAAGCAAAAGAAGAAATCCATAAACTTGCCGTAAGTTTGGGCGGCACATTGTCAGGCGAGCACGGTATCGGATTGGAAAAAATTGATTATATGGATTTTGCTATTGATAAAATTGCTTTAGACTATATGAAACAGATTAAAAAACTTTTTGATGAAAGAAATATTTTTAATCCGGGAAAAATCTTTAGATAAGGAGTGCATTATGGAATTTATTGTTATTTACTGTACAGTCCCAAACAAAAAAGAAGGGAGAGATATTGCAAAAACTCTTGTTACTTCTCAATTAGCGGCGTGTGTTAATATAGTTGATAAAGTTGAATCTGTTTTTTCATGGGATCATAAATTAACCGAAGAGCATGAGGCTTTATTGATTATCAAAACTAAAAAAGATTTGTTTGAAAAGGTCAAAGACGTTATTAAAGAACTTCATTCCTACAATGTTCCCGAAATTATAGGTGTTAATATTACTCAGGCTGATGAAACTTATTTAAAATGGATTGCGCACGAAACAAAATAATTGATATTGTTGAATATATGCAAAAATTAGGGCTTGATGTGAATTTTAATACACAAGCACGCGGTAATCAGGGATTTTTTTTGAAGAAAAGAATTGATATTTCAAAAAAGACCCCTCAAAATAAGATTTTAAACGTTTTATTACATGAATTTGCTCATTTTATTCATTCGGAAATAGAACCGAATTTGTATAAAACAAAAGGTTCTTTAGAAATTATTTTTAATACAAAAGACGATATTTTTGAGGAATTGGTCAGCGTTACCAATTTTATTGACGAAAATTCTAAATTTACTCTTTTAAAAGAACATCGGTCAAAAGTTAAGTCTAAAATTTTGGAACAAGAAAAAATTATAAAAAATTATTATCCAAAATTTCAGCGTTCAAAGAAGTTTTCGGAATTTAACAGGTTTATAAGATTTTCAAAAGCCAAATACTTATTGAAATACGACAGAGTAAAATACATTACGCCGATTTTAAGACGTATTGAATACTATTCTATTGATAATTTAGAACGTGATTTTAACCTTTCTCCCGCTTTTTGTGCGTATATAAGACTACGTTCTTATCAAAGAAAGCAAGCAAGAATTTCTGCCAAAATAAACCGTCTGAAAAAATATTACTATTCGCCGACAGAACTTTTTGCCCGTTTTGTTGAGGGATATTATGAAAACAAGACAAGGTTAAGAGAACTTGCTCCAAAATCATTTGCTGCATTTGAATGCGGAATGCAAAACGGATATTATAAAAGTTTACCTCAAGTTATTGCTATGGCTTCAATATAGAAATTACGAATTTGTCCGTAAAATATGTTTGAGCACATTTTCGGATTTGTTCAGGAGTAACTTTCCTTATTTGGTCAATCATTTTTTCTTGGAAATTGAAATCCAATCCCATAATGCCGTAATACGCAAGTTGATTTGCCTGTTGAGCGTTTGTTTCCGTAACAAACTGCTGGCGTCCTATCAGATTATTTTTTGCGTTTTCAAGTTCAACTTCATCAACAAGAGTGTTTTTAATTTTGTCAATTTCTGTTTTAAATCCGTCCAAGCATACTTGAATATTTTTTGGTTCTGTTGCAATGTAAATACTAAAACTTGCACAAAGTTCATTAGATTCATACAATGAGCGCACCGTATATGCAAGTCCTTTTTTTTCTCTCAGTTCAAGAAACAATCTTGATGAAAGACCCGCAGAGCCTAAAATAATATTCATCAAAACAATAGCGGGATACATTTCGTCTTTAAGTGACGGAAAAATCCAACCTTGAATTATTTGTGCTTGCTGTGCGTCGTTTTTAATAATTTCGACTGTTTTTGCCTCTTTTAATGTCGGCGTTGTTATTGTTTTTTGAACATTGTTATCAGATTTTAGATTTGCTAAATTTTTATTAAAAACATTTTCAACTCTTTCAAACTCAATATCTCCGACAAACGACAATACCTTTTCCGAGTTGTTGAGAATATTTTCGTATGCATCCAAAATATCTTTTTTTGTAATAGACTCAAGCGTTTCTAATATTTTTGTGTGCGTATTGCCATAGTAGTGATTTTCGAACAGATTTTTATAATAATTATCTAACGCCCTAAGTCGTGCCGAATCAAGCTCCGCGACCATTTCACCATTCATTTTGACTTTTTCTTTGTCAAATTCTTCAAATGTAGAATTTGAAATTATCTCCGACATCAATTCCGTAGCAAGTTCAAAATCTTCATTAAGGCAAACAAATCTAAATCTCAAATAGTCTTGTTTGATATCAACATTAAAGTTTATGGCATTCAAATCCAAAATATTTGCAAGTTGTTCGGACGTATAATTTTTAGTCCCCTGCATCAATAAGCGAGCCATCAAATAATATACACCCGCGATTTTTTCTTCTTCGTTTATACTAAAATTTAAACAAACGCCAACTCTTGGTGTATTTTTATTTTGTTTATATACCGCTTTTATTTTGTTTTTTAATTCAAATTTTTTCATAATCTATTTGTATAAAGGATTTAATTTAGCCTCTTGTTGAGGAATTACACCCTCTTCAATAGGTAAATAAATTCTGTAGTCAATATTGTCAAAACAGTTGTCAATGTCTTCTATTTCTTTGAGTTTGGATTCATCAACAGAGTTATTTTCAATCATATCGGCGATAAATTCAAATCTGTCAACATGTTCTCTAAATCTGTCCGTTGCATAGTCTTTAGCTTGCCATGTAGTAATCAGGAACGGCCAATCAGAACTTTGTAGCAAAAGATTTTCTCTTGCCAACTGATTTAAAGCCCGAACTAACAAGGCGTCATTAGGTACTTGTTCATATTTAGAGACAATGTCCGTAATTCTTTTTTCACAAGAGTGAATAATTGGCCACATCCACTCTGTTAAGTGGTTCATCCAAACATAGAAATGACCGCCTGCACCCCAAGAACTTTCAGGGATTTGGATAGCTTCTTTTGGCGGATATTTATGTAAGTATTCTCCCGCAGTCAATCTTTCAACTTCAGGTAAATATGTTGCGAACTTTTTAACAACTTGTTTGATAAATTCAACACCCTCAAACCACCAGTGTCCGAACAATTCAGTATCAAAAGATACCATTACCAAACCTTCTTTGCCGTTGTGTGCTTGTTTGTAATCTTCAAGCATGTGGTATATCATAGTTGTATAGTGATCAGAATTTTCGTTGATTTTATTCAATGCCAAAACCGGATCGTAAAGCATTTTGTCGCCCAAATCAGTTGTGGATGATGTAACTCTCCAATAGTGAGCACCTGATTTGTCATCCTTTTTGTGGAATTCTCTGAATACGCCGTCGCCCGGATATCCGTCAGCAGCAGACCAAACCTGATATCCTGCTCTGTCGTTTCTGCCCATTACCGCAACTTGCGCATCCGGCAGCCAATATGCTGAATAAGTATCGTACCCTGTTTTTTCTCTTTCAGGAAGCGGAATGTACTCAATGTTTCCGTACATACCGATAACACGTCTGTTTCCGATTGAGTTTCCTCCCTCGATTACGTGAGATTCCGTAAAGAAGTATTCAATGTCATTGTTTTGTAATGTAACTTCAATCGCAGGACGCCATTTTTTCTGTCCGTCTTTGCCGGTGTATTCGTATCCTTGTCTATAAGCACATTCAGGAAGCCAACATCCGCATGCTTTTCTTCCGAAAAGCTTTTTAGTTGTGTCTTGACCTACTTTGAACTGTGCGTTAAGGTTGTTATCTGTTGCCAACAACGGAGAAAATCCGTGAGTTGCGCCCGATGTCGTAATTTCAATACATCCCAAATCTTGATATTTTTTAAAGTTTCCTATTAAATCGCATCCGTATTTGTTTACAAAACTGTCTTTAATATGGTTAAACCAGTCAAAGTAGTATTTTGCCAAATATTTAAGGTGTTGAGAATGAGGCACTTCAGGGTTTGGATATCTGTCTAAATCTTTTGCTATAGCAGAAATTCTTGAGTCAAGATATTTTATAAAACCTTGTTTCAAATGTTCATCATTAAGTTGTTCGCCCAATATTGGTGTTATCCCAACCGTTAATTTTGCTTTTATGCCTTCTTCCCACAATTCGGAAATTGCATTCAATAACGGAACGTAAGTTTCAGCCATACATTCGTATAAATTTTCTTCTCCAAATGGCCACATACCTGCTTTTCTGTAAAAAGGTAAATGTGAGTGTAACATAAAAACAAATTGTCCTGATGACATTTTAATATCCTCCGTTTTAGTGGAAAACCACTGTTATTTTGTAAATCTCTTTTAAATTATATATCACAAATAATAAAAAAATATAACCCTATTTACCTAATTCTTTAGCATTATTGTTACAATTTTTAAAAAATCGTATTTTCGCTCTTTAGTGTTTATTTTTTATTTTTGAATAAATTTGCAATCTTTGATTTTAGTCCTTTAGGACTTTCTTTAGAAGGCATGTTTTGGAAAGTAATAGTACTTTTCATTTGTGTTGCGGACACTCTTTGTTGGGTTGAAATTAAATTATGTGCAGATTCCAATAAGATTTTGCTTACGTAATTTCGGTTGTAATTTTGGGTAAATTTTAAATCTATTGTTATTACATCGTCTGCTACCTTTATACCTGCAGGTTTAAATAAAAGAGCATCATAAAACGGAACATGTTGAGTTTTGTCCGTTGTTCCGGTACAAATCATTCTTGAAATATCATCAAAATTGCAAAGATTCCAATTTATGACAAATATATTTGTCATATTAAAAGTAGCGAGTTTTAAAAGACTTGTTGCTTTTAGATATGAGAAGATATCACTCAAGGATGATTTCGTATGATTTAAACCGAGCATAATTCTATAGTATTCAAGCAATTTTTTAGGAACAATACTTTTTAAGTAGGCTTCGTAGCCATTTCCGTACTCATCTTGATTATGTCTTACGTATGTAACACCGAAATTCCATTTAAGTCCGAGACATGATGATCTTTCCGTATCAAGAGTAAGGGCATGGAAATCTTGATTTTCGGCAATATTTTCCGCTCTTGTTAAGGATTTAACAATATCATTTGTTTGAGCAAAAATATAAATACTGTCAGCATCAATGCACCAAAAGTTTTTAATACCGTTAGTTTCGGAATGTTTGTATGCCGTTAGCGTCGCGTATGCGGCATTAAGGTGCGAAACTGAACATATTTTTTTTAATGTGCTTTTTAAAATTGTTCGGTCTGAAGTTATAAATTTTATATCAGCGTTTGGAAAATTAATTGTTTTTAATATATTCCGTTCTAAATCTTTGTCGTCACAAATGAAATAGTAGTCAGCATCCATTTTATTAGCAACGTCAAGCCATTGTTCAATACATTTCATTGAGGTTTTATAATTTTTGCTGTTAACTTTCAGATAAAAAACTTTTTTGTTGTTTGTTTCTTTTTTAAACAGCGGACATGTTATTTTTAAATCTTTTGAAAGCGGATTATTTTCGTCAAAAATATGTTCAATTTGAATTACTGTTTTTCCGCAAATTCTTAATTGGGTCAAATGACCTTTTTTATAATTAATACCTATTTTTTCAAACAACATGGGATACCTCTTTTAACTTTCTTACCAATAAAGACTTTCTTCGATTTGTTCTCCGGCATTTATTCTTTTGCGTCTCTGTTCATAATCAACGTGGTTGCAAAAATCGCAGGTGTCAAATTTTATAATATTTGTGTACCAATCAATTATTTTTTGTTTTGAAAGATTTTCACTTCTTAAATCAATACCTTGCTCTTGAGAAAATGAACAAAGTCCCAATAAATTGAAAGATGTTGCTTTCGGACATTGAGAAATTTTTCCGTCAAAGCATGATATATTAGTTGGTAAACACAGAGAATAAATATTTTTTAAGTCGTTTTCACTTCTGTAATTTTTTTTGTAATTCTGCGTTATGAACCATTTTTCATCTTTTTTATGAATGTAATTGATTTTATTTTCATCACACAGGGATTTTATTTGCTCAATTTTTAAGATTGACGCATCAAGGTTTGGAGATTGCGAATAGTCGGAAATATCCAAAACAATTTTCTTTCTGAATTGTTTTAAAATATCAATAATCTTACTGTTAGGAATTATTGTTCCGTTTGTTTCGATTTTTATTTTTTTAATCTTTTGTTGTGAGGCTGCAAATTCAATAAACTTATCCAAATCATAAACGAGGAACGGTTCTCCGCCGGTAAGTACCAATTCCGAAATGGAGTCCGTTTCTTTAAGCAATGTATCCAAATCGCTTTTAAAATCTTCATATTCGTAGTTTAAATTTTCTTTAAAAGCGGAAGTATAGTTTGAGCAATATTTACACTTTAGGTTGCATACATTTGTAAGCATAAATTCAATTTTGGGAATATCAAGTTTTCCCTGTTTATGCCTGATTAAAAACTTCAGCGTAAAAAATAAAATTTTTAAATTGTACAGAAATTTTGTTAATACGGATGGGGTTTTCGGCAGAGGACTAAGACTTAAAAAAGCATTTTGCTTAATGTTTCGCAAATAATATGAGATTGAATATTTGATTTCCATTTTTGCCTTGCTGCCCCCTTTTTATAATTATAACATAAAAAAAATAATATTACCACATCCTATTTTGGTAAATATTTTGCGCTGCACTCAATATCAGATTTTATAATTGAAGAAAATTCCTCATCTGCGGAGCTAAGAGAGTGTATGTGGTTGAAGGGGAGTCCTGTAATTTGATAATTCATTTTTTTGTTTAAAATATTTTTAAACAGCAAAAAATTATCACCAAAGATGATTTTTAAATCTTCGGGAATTTCGTAGAAATTGGATTTCAGTCCCAAAAAAGCACTTCCCCAGTCCGATACATGTTTGTATCTTGGAAGATGGAGAAAGAAAAAATTATTTGTATCAGGCGGAATATCAATATCTGAAACGGTTTCTCTTGAATATTGCATTATGAAGTTCGGATTTATTCCGACAAGACCGGTATTTTGTCTTTTAAAAATTCCCGAATTAACAATCTTTGAACAAAAATTTTGAACGGGCAATATGTCATCATTAATGATTAGAAATAAATCGTTTTTAATTTCTTTTATTCCAAGATTCCAACTTTTGTTTACGTAGAGATTTTCTTTCGGAGTAATAATTTTTATTTTGTCAGACTTTTCGTTAAATTTTAATTTTTTTATCGCATTATTAATAATTAAAATCTCGGACACGATATCATCATCGAGTAAAATTTGAACCAGTTTTTTAAGAACGGTTAAATTCTTTTGCAATGTCGGTATAATTACTGAAAGAGAGTTTTCCATAAATGTATTATACATAAAAAATATCTCGTTCGTATTTTGCTTTATTGTATCAAAAGCGTTATTGTGATAGTATTTATTTATAGATTGCAACATACTTGAGACGGGTTAATTTTTATGAAAAAAAATTACAGAAATAACAAACAAAATGAAAATAAATTTGTAAAACAAATTCCAAAGGATTTGTGGGCAAAATATACTCTAAACGGTAAAATTTCGGTTATAAATTGGGTATTTGATGAAAGAGCAAACCACCAAAATACGCTTGTTTTAACGAAACAGGATTATGAAAAAGCCTTTAAAGCATTGCAAGAGGGGACCTTTTATTATTATGGCGAAACTTTAGCGTTTATATTGGCCGCCTTGAATAAATACAGTATCAAAGGTAAAACTGTTTGTGTTTTTGGTGCTATCGGCGTTAATTGTGATGCAATAAGTTTGGCTTACGGAGCGGAAAAGGTATATATAATTGACTATAACCCCATTGTATCAGAACATCCGCAGGTCGAGGCGTACAATTATGAAACTTTTGAAGAAAAAAATATTAAAGTTGATGTGGGAATTTCAATTTCATCTTTTGAACACGACGGACTTGGTCGATACGGCGACAGGTTATGTCCTAACGGGGATTTAAAAGCAATGAAAAAAGCAAAGAAAATTATAAAGAAAGACGGATTGTTATTCTTGTCTGTTCCGGTCGGTCCGGATTGTTTGGTTTGGAATGCACACAGGATATACGGACAATACAGATTACCGATGCTGCTTAAAGATTGGCAGCTTTTGGAATTATTTTCAGAGCAAAGCATAACTTACGCGGGACTGCCGGTTGCATGGCCTGTGAGACAACCCGTTTTTGTGTTGAAAAACGTATAGTTTTCATTGTTTTTTCATTGAAAATGTTAACGTTTTTATTTCGGCAGACACGCGGAAGGATTCTCTGATTTTTTGAAGGGCCTTGTTATAGGTCGTTTTGTCGAGGTTGCAATTTCCGGATTTTAGATAATTTAAACCTTTTTCGGGATATTTACCCGTAATTGTTGCAACGGCCCATGCAACACCCATCTGTGAATAATAATCGTCGGTATTTAATGAATTTAAAACTTCAATCACTCTGTCAATATATTCATCATTCAAGTAGTGCGATAATAAAGTAACGGATACTATTCTGCTTTCAAATTCTTTTTTAGATTTTTTATAACCCATTAAAAATTTCCAAACCGCATCGGGGTATTTTCTTGCGATTTTAAAGTTTTGACACAACGAATCGTTTATTTCCCAACAGTTAACAAAAGGGATAAAGTATTTAAAATTTTCAAGCAATGCATTTATATCATCTTCAGCATAACCGATAACAAAAGCGTGTAGGAGTTTAAGTTCAAAGGTTGAGAAATCGTTGTTTTCGACAAATTCTTTGTAATTATCTTTAGCGACTTTTTTAGCCAGTTTCCTCAATTCGGGAACAGATATTCCGAAAGTTGTCCGCTTAATGCCGCCTAACTCTTTTTTTACTTCCGATAATTTCATAATCAAATGATATCACACTCCTTGAGCCGGAGCAATATTTTTAATGAAAAGGATGCCCGTTCGGACATCCTTTTGCTAATTTGATTATTTTTCTAAAGTTATTATTTAACCCATTTTCCATTTGTACATACAGCCGCAGTCGGATCATTTAAATAAGTTGTTGCACCCTCAACAGTACATGAGTCTCCGTTATTAACTTCAATCTCCATTTCACCATGAGTGTCAGTACATACAGTTTGACCCTCAAAAAATATATACACAGGACAAGTTGAATCAGCGGGATAACAAGCAGCATCTAATTCTTCAATATCTGCAGCTACATCTGAGTCAAGCAAAGCATAACAAGTTTCTTTAGTTGGCACTACGGCGACAGGAGTGCTGTTAGTTTCTCCCGTCCAAAGTTTGTGGTGTGCCAAAATATACGCACCGCAATCAAGCCCGGTACTGCATGTGTCGGACTCACCCAATGCTTTTACGCCGTTTGGGGTAAGGTTCATCGTAAACCTGTCTTTGCCTGCCGTGTTCGGACCTTTCTTTCCGTTCGTGTCGATTGTTAATGTGTCACAAATGTTGTCTGTGCATGACTCGTCAAATGTTCCGTATGCAAATTGTGAACCGTCCGCAAGGCATACGTTCGGAGTAAAGTTTGAGTCGCCCGCATCTGCGTCGCATCCTGTTGTTTTAAGATGACTTTCGAATTTTGTTTTAAAATCAGTTTCTGATAATTTATAGAATTTTGTTTGTTCTGTTGCTTCGGTATTCTTTAATGCGTTAGAGAGTATATTATTCATTTTTAAATAATG
>JAFUZZ010000008.1 GCA_017476325.1 bacterium
ACCCGTCATTCTGAAACGCCGAAGGCGGGTTCAGAATCTGTTAATGACCGTCATTTAAAGTCCGCATTAAACGCGAAAGATACCCTTTGTATTGGTGCGCTCCTGCACCGCCAGCAAATTTTTGATTGGAAACATCATGCTTTAGTGTTAATATCTTACGTCAAAAATTTGCGAAATAGGCGGTCTCTTTTGCTCCCCCTCAGGGGCTTTACACTCGCCGAAACCTTACTCACTCTTGGCATCATCGGTGTGGTAGCCGCATTGGTAATCCCACAGTTAAAACAAACAATAGATAACAGAGAACTTGTATCAAAATACCTTAAAACAAATAACGTAATATCAAACGCATATAAAGAAACAGAAGCAGTAAGCACAATCCAACTTTATTCCCAATCCCCCGATAAGTTTAAAGAATTGTTGGAAAGTCACTTAAAAATATTATCATCAGATTGTATCCAAGATGTATGCTTGACAGACGGCTCAAGTTACAGTTATGAATGTGATGAAACAAAATGTACGGGAATAATAATAGATACAAACGGCGATAAAAAACCAAACAGCGCAGGAAAAGACAGATATCGAATGCTTGTAACAAACAAAGGTTTAATCGCACAGGGCGAAAGTGAGTATTGCGGAACAATAGATGGCGGATTAGATTGCGGAAAATATATTCTTACATATCACAAACTGTTTGACGGTCTGATAAATAACTGTACGGCATACGATAACGGACAATGTTCACAATGCGAGAACGGATACCAAAACAACGGAAACAGTTGCAAAGATATACGTGAAAACACATGCGCCACATACAGCGGTACAACTTGTACAAAATGTACAAGCGAAAATTTACTTGTTGACGGAGAGTGTATCAGTATGACCTCTTTACACTGTAAAGCATCAGACGACGGAAAGACATGTAAAACATGTAATCCTGATTATCACAACGAAGACGGAACATGTGCAGAAGGATATGTTGAAAATTGTTCGGTTTATGACGGGGAAAAGTGCCAAACATGTATAGATGGGAAACAAGTTTATACAAGTAGAAACATGTGTTTTGACGGAAAAATTGTTTCAGAAAACGGATACGAAACTCCTGTTTTTAAAGTTAATTTAGATGGACAAGATGTATATATGTCTGCTGTCACCAATGTATCGGCAAGTGATTATTATATCCCTAATGGGGATTATGATACAAGCAAATGGCCTAACGGGTATCCAAATGCTTATGCAGCGGCAGAGAAGTATTGTGTAGACAGAGGCATGTCTTTACCTACTCCGGTCCAGGCGTTATCTTTATATGACCAAAGAGGTACTTCTTGGATTCCGACAACGGTTGGTGATGCCGGTATTTGGACATCATCGTCCAATACATCCGGTCAATATGCAACTGCTGTATGTTTTGACGGAAGTTATGCCCAACGAATTTGCGGTAACGATGGAGTTGGTAAAACAAAAGTTTATGATTGGTCTTATGGATTTGATGTTATGTGTGTAAGTAATTAAGTGCTGACTTATTTTATAATTTTATTCCATAAAAATGTAATAGGATGTCCCTTGTGACATCCTATAATTTTTGTGAAAATGTCCACAATTTCATTAACAAGGATTGTGGTAATATTTTTCCCGCAATATGTGTTGCATTAGAGAAAAATCCGTAAATTGAAAGTGCTTTTCCTTTATCAGCATCATCCAATGCTTTTTTTGCAACCTTGTCGGGAGTCGTGATACCGTCAAAACTGCTTATAACTTTTTTCGCACCATTTACTCTTGCAACATCATAAAGATTTGTTTTCATCCACCCCGGACATACTGTTGTTACTGTTATATTTTTATTTTTAAGTTCGACATTCAATGCTCGGGAATAATGCCTTACAAAAACCTTTGTTGCGCTGTATATATTCAAATAAGGTAATGGTAAAAATGACGATTGAGAAGAAATATTTATAATTCTGCTGCCTTTACTCATGTATGGAATACATATAAGTCCCATTGCAACAACAGAAGAAACATTTAGGTTTATCATATTTAAAGATTCGTCTGTGTTTAAATCCTCATAGGAACAGAATTTTGCGTAACCGGCATTGTTTATAAGATATTTAATTTTTATATCATCGTTCAATTTTGTTTGGAAATTTTTTATACAGTCTAAGTTGGATAAATCATAAGAAAAAACTTTAATTTCAGAACCAAATTCATTTATCAAATTTAGTAATTTATCATTATTTCTTGCTATTGCCCAAATTTCATCTATATATTCTTTTTTTAAAAGAAGTTTTATAAATTCTCTGCCAAATCCGCCTGTTGCACCTGTTATTACAGCAATATTTTTCATAATTATTTACTCCATATTATAATTATAATACAAATTATAAGTTTAAAATGAATTTTATTTGCCTTTATAAAGATTTTATTATAATATAAAAACAAATGGAAAAATAGAATAGAAAATAATGTTAGAGGGGAAAATGAGGATATTAATGACCGGCATTACCGGATTGGTAGGTGCAGGATTTGCAACCAATTTATTAAGAAACAATCCGAATTATACAATCGTATCTCTTTGCAGAGGATTTGGCAATAAATCAGGGCTTGACAGAACAAGAGAGATAATAAAAGAACAATGCGAAATGGATAATCAAAACGATGCGGAAGAAATTCTTTCGCGTATCGAAATTGTTGAGGGAACATTAGAGAATTTTCCTGCGGATGAAATGGCGGGAAAAGGACCTTATGATACATTTTTCCACTGTGCGGCAAGTGTTAATTTAGGAAAAGAT
Organism: bacterium; assembly: GCA_017476325.1. Lineage (GTDB taxonomy): Bacteria > Cyanobacteriota > Vampirovibrionia > Gastranaerophilales > Gastranaerophilaceae > QHMH01. Next base: position 2,784 of record JAFUZZ010000008.1, read on the forward strand.
CCCGATAAAAAGACCTACAATACGAATTTTTACGGTACAAAATCCGCATTATCACTTGCAAAACAACTCGGACTAAAAACATTTCATTATGTTGGAACAGCCTACGTTGCGGGAAAATGCAGCGGGGTTGTTATGGAAGATTCTATGCCTGCAACGGATTGGAATAATTCGTATGAAAAAAGTAAATTTGATAGTGAAAAACTCGTACGGGATTCGGGTTTCGACTACACAATATACCGTCCGTCAATAATAGTCGGAAGACTTTCTGACGGAGTAATAAGAAAACCGCTTGCATTTTACCGTATTCTTGAATTTTTGGCTCGAGTAAAAATAAACGGATGTAAAAAATCGGGTTTACCTTTAAATGGCCCGTTTAATACAAAATTAAGACTTGCGGCAGGAACATCCGACAAGATATATTTTGTGCCTCAGGATTATGTTCAACAAACAATAGCGAAGTTATTTGTTCTTCCTGTTTGCAATAAAACATATCATTTAACGGGAATGTCACCTGTTTCTACACAGATGATTGCTATTGCCGTTTGTGAAGCGTTAAAAACAACAGGTCTTGGGTTGGTTGATAACGTTGAAAATCCGTCTAAAGAAGAAAAATTGGTTCAACGTATGCTTGAGGACTTATTACCTTATTTTAAATCGGATATAACTTTTGACAATTCAAATGTTATAGAGGCTTTAGGCAATGAAGTTCTTGATTGGAAACTGGATTTAGATTTCTTGAGAAAAATGGTTTTTGCATATTATAAAGAAAATAATCCTGAGTTGGTTTTGTAAAAATTACTTAACATTACAAAAATAAAAAGCAATTATTAACGTCTTATAAACTTATAAAAGTATGCAGATTGGTGTAAACAAGCTTCAAAATATAGGAAATAATATCTCAACAAAATTTTCCAACCCTATTAAAAGTACTGTTTCCAAACTTGGTGCAAACCAAGTTTGTCCTAATGCAGCATTAGGAGCTTTTGCTGCCGCAGCATCAGGTGCATACATTGCCAACAAAGCTGTTCAACAACGCGACGAAAGAGTTTCCGCACTTCAAAAACTTAATCTAAACAACGAAATTAATAAAAAAATTCTAAATGCAAAAGATAATTACGGAAATCATGTTTTTGACACTGAAAGAATTAAACTCTTAACAGAAATAGCTGAGGTTAAGGACTCTGCTTTATTCAAATACATTATTTCAAACTTGGATAACATAACTTCATTAGAAAAACATAAAGAACCGTCTTTTGACATTGATATTAATACCTATGTTACACATGCAAAAACACCAAACGGCAATACAACCGCTTCTATTACTGTTACAGACGTTGGTACGCTTTACAAAGCAACCGAATATAATGCTGACGGACTTCCCGTAACTATTGAAAGAGTTTGTGATGATACAATCATGTCCGAAAAAAGAAATATTTATTTCGGCGAAAAAGAAAGTTTAATCTACGATAAATTTAAACAAACAATAACAACAGAAAAATACGACAGCGCAAATAATTTAAAATACTCAAAAGTCGTTGCTTTGTCAAAAGATAATCTTATTGACAACGTGTATATCAGAAATTTCGAACAAATTGATAATAACAACGTAAAAGTATCTTCTAATGCAATTGACTATAAAAACAACATTAAACTAAACATTGATGAAGTAAAAACGCCAACTAAATACAATGTTGAAAAAGAAATCAGAACCTATAAAAACCCAAGAACAGGTCGCATTGAAACTCTAAGAATGGAAAAATCCGAAGTTCCCGGAGTTTATAACACAACAATAACAGATGATTTGGGTAATACAAGAACAGAGTCTTACGGCAAAAAAGATTTGTTTGGAAACTTTACCGTTGAGAAAAATTTTGAAAGTATCGACGGAACAAAAACTCATTATACATACAAATCAAACAAAGACGAAACAGATGTTGTTATGCACTATGAGATTAAATCCTCAGACGGAACACCTTTGACAACAGTTGACAGAACCTTCAAAAGAGTAAGTCCCGAACTTGCTTATTCATCAATCAACGGACATGAATATACTATCAAAACAAAAGATAATTCCGTTGAAGTTACTGATATATTCAACAATGAAGTAACAGATATTTCTTTTGATGAATTTTTTGAGTATGAAGAGGACAAAGAAAATAAAACTTTACTAAATAAAATGTCAGGCGACATGTTGCTTGATATGCACAAAAGAGGCTACCAATACAGCCGCGTAGATGATTTATACAAATCAGGAATGTCTGCTAAAAATAAGGAAATTGAAGCCCAAGACGATATTTTTACATTTGCACACGAACAAGGACACACAAAAGATATCATCTCAAGACAAGATGCCGATTACAACCACGAAATAGAAAAAGACAGACCTGATCAAAATAGAATTGTTTCAAATCCGACATTCATAAAAACTTTCAAGTCAGAAAGACGTCAATTAAGAGAAAACTTCCCTGAAATTGAAAAAGAATACGTTTCTTACTTTACAAACCAATTAATCAGAGGTGGCGAAGAAACAGTTGCGGAAGCGAACGCTCTGTTTTCAACAGGCATGCCAAACGAACAAGGTGACGTGACAAGAGTTTATTATTTGCAAAAATATTTCCCAAGAACAATCGCCGTTCTTTCTACTCTTTTAAATCCAAATAGCAATATTTATGTTGGAAAATAATTTTCTAAATTGATTTTGGCAAGTATATACAAATTTTTCATAAAAAAAAGAGTGACAATCGGTCACTCTCTTTAAAACTATCTCTCTCTCTTTTATCCGTAACTGTGATCCTGTTCGATTTCCTTGCCCATTTTTTGATCAAGAGAATCCATCCAGGTATTACGTTGATCTATTGCAACTTTTAATTCATCAATCTGTGCCTGAACCTCTGCCTCCTCGGTTGCTGCCTGCGCTTTTAAGAATTCAAATTCATCCTTAACCTCATCAAGCGCAACTTCACGTTGAGGATCATCATAGTCATACATGGCGTTTATGGATTTCTTTGCATCCGAGTAGTCTTTTGCAAGCGACGCATCCTCTTTCGTCTGCGTATTGATTTGCATCCTTAACTGGCTCATTTTCGTTTCATCACGCCCGTTAAGAGTATTCAAAAGACCCCATTGTACTAAGTTTGATTGGTACGACACTTTTTTAAACCTCTGTTTAATCGCTATACATGTCTTATATCGGTACTTTTCCCCATAACTTTAATTTTAAAACCGTCATGGTTTAATATTTTGTAACATTTCTTTAACTTTAGCGGATGAAATCCCGATAACGTTTTCCAAGTCACCGTCAACTCTCTCTATAAACCCGTCCGGAAGTTCCTGTATTCCATAGGCACCGGCTTTATCAAGCGGGTTAAAATTATCAATATAACAGTTAATCAAACTATCGTTTAGGGGTTTGAACGTAACATAAGTTTTTACAGAGTCAATTAATTTTTTATTTTCAAAAAGCATGCAAACCGATGTTAGGACAAAATGGGTTCTTCCGCTCAATTTTTTAAGCATCAAAAACGCATCCTGTCTGTTTTTAGGTTTCATAAATATTTTATCATCAAGCACAACGACGGTATCGGCACTAATTACAACGTCATGCGGAAAATTTTTTGCAACGTCCGTTGCTTTATTGAGTGCAAATTTCTCGATTTTTTGCTGTGAAAAAGTGTCATCATCTAATTTTTCATCGAAAGCGGAAACATGAACCTCAAACACAAGTCCTGCTTCTTTAAGAATTTGTCTGCGTCGCGGAGAAGCCGATGCCAAAATAATTTTCATTGTTATTTACTATCCTCCCCGTTAATCAAAAAATATACTTCTTTTAATCGTTTTTTACTAATATGCGTGTAAAGTTGTGTCGTAGCTACATCGCTATGCCCCAAAAGTTCCTGAACAACTCTTAAATCCGCGCCGTTTTCGAGCAAATGTGTTGCGTAAGAATGCCTTAGAGTGTGAGGCGAAATATTTTTATGGATTTTTTTTCCCTGTTCGTGAATAAAGTTGTAAACATCCTGTCTTGAAAATATTTTTCCGTTTTGGTCAATCAAAAGATTTTTATCCGCAATATCGAATTTTTTAACTAAAAAATCTCTCTCGCGCAAATATTTGTTCAAAGCATACTTTGCTTTTTTACCAAGAGGAACGATTCTTTCCTTTGAGCCTTTTCCGTAACATCTTAGCATGCCGGATTTAATATCTATGTCATCAACGTTCAGATTGGTTAACTCTGAGACCCTGAGTCCGCAGCCGTAGAGTAGTTCGACAATCAGAGTTTGTTGGAGGTTTAAATTATTGTTCAAAATTTTTTCAATTTCTTCAATCGAAACAACCTTTGGCAGATGTTTAGGGTTTTTGGGCTGTTCAAGAGTAAGAGTCGGATTTTGAGAGATATATTCGTTAGCACAAAGCCACTTAAAAAACCCTCTGAGCGATGCAATTTTGCGAGTAACGCTTGAAGGCGCAAAATGATTTTCTCTAAGTTCACGGATATAATTACTAACTCTTGTTCTTGTAATTTCTTCAAACGAATTAAAATTATTAAGGAAAAAAGAAAGGTCACTACGATAAGACTCGATAGTGTTTTCGGATAAACCTTTTTCGATGTCCAAATATTCCAAATAATCAGAAAGAGCCTGCATAATCATAAAATAATTATACAACAGGCAAAAGCGGGTGCAAAATTTACACCCGCTAAATTTAATCTAAATAATCCATATTACCATGTCGAATAATGTAACCGGTACAAGAACTATCTTTACTTGCTAAACAATTAGAATCATCCAAATCACCGTAGCCAAATGGAAGAAATTTATTCGCATTAATTCCAAATTCAAAAGTATTTTTTCCTTGAACAGAGTTGGGATTTTTATCTGTTTTAATTACTACGGTTGCGCAAAATCCTCCTTCAATGTTAATTCCTTGGCATTGTCTGGTGGGATGCTTGTAAAATACAACAGGGACACCATTTGCTAATATATAATGTGCAAATGTGTTATTATTTGCGCCCTCAAAACATACTTCTTCGTGTCCACAATTTTTGTTGGTTTTTAAAAAATCCAAAATATACTTAAAGCCAACCCAATCTGTAGAGTTTAGTTTGTATTGAGTATATTCTTCGGAATTATTTGAATAGACTTCCCCACAAGTTTCAGTCCATTTGTCAGCAGAACCATAATGCGACTCTGCAAGGTTAAAAGCATTTGAAAAATTACTGTATGAACTTTTAACTTTTGCAACAGTTTCTTGTTCGTTCGTTTTCTGCATTAAAGTTGGGATTGTAAGTGCTGCAACGACACCGATTATGCCGAGAGTGATGAGGACTTCGGCTAACGTAAAGCCCCTGAGGGGCACCAAAAGAGACCGCCTATTTCGCAAATTTTTGACGTAAGATATTAACACTAAAGCATGATGTTTCCAATCAAAAATTTGCCGGCGGTGCAGGAGCGCACCAATAAAAGAGAGTCCGGTGCGTTCGGGTTTGTCTTTTCTTTTTTCTATGTCATAAGATTGCGACGTCGTGCTGACGCACTCCTCGCAATGACATGGTGGGGTGTCCCCTGCGTCCAATGCGGAATTGGAACTCCATCCGTCACCCTGAACTTGGTTCAGGGTCTGTTTTATTCCTGACATTATAATTATAAACCATGTTTTAAAATTTTCAACCCATGTTTTCCAAATAAAATCTTTTTTGTAAATTTTTGTAAAAACATGTTTGATTTCCTTAAATTTATCATTAAAAAATACGTTATATAATATAGGAGGTTTTAAGAGTGAACATTTCAGGTGTACCGGGCGGCGGTAGTAATTACGAAATCCAAAATGCCTATTCATCAAGACCAAACTATGTTAACAAAGGGATTTTTAAGAAAGATAATCTTCCCGGGTTGAACAAAAGGGTTGGCTTTGGTGACATAATCTACACCATGGCACAGGCAGGAAAACCATCAGGTGCCTGCGGCGGCAGTTTCATGGCTGTGGCATGACGTTCTACTCTACCCCAAGAAATTTGTGAACTTGGGGTATAAGTCGTGTGTGTGGATATTTTTGGAGAAAACAATTTAATATTTCTTGTGATTTTTTTGCGCTGACATAAGGTTTGTCGCTGACCGTTTGTGGCTGCAAAATTAGTTCTATATCGTGCTTTTTACCTAAATCCGTACATTGCACGATTTCGTCGTGTGTAATTTTTTCATTGAATACAATTTTTGCAAAAATCTCTTTGGCATGCTTTTTGGCAGTTTCAAAAAATCTGTCGTGTACCTCAAATAAAGATGGCATGCCGGAAGCGCTCGGAAGTTTTATGTCCGCTGAAATTATATCAACCCGGTCAATAATCTTTTCTAATTCCTTGGGCAATGTAGCGTTAGTTTCAAGATAAATCGGCTTGTTAGCAAACGGCAAATATTCGTTTAAAAAATCAACAAAAAGTAAAGGCTCACCTCCGGTGAGTGAAATGGAGTGAACCGTTGTGAGTTTATTTTCCGTATATTCCTTTAGTGTTTGGGGAGTAAATATCATTTCCCCATTAAAATCCGTATCGCAATATTGACATTTTAAATTACATTCACAAAACCTTATAAATAATTGATTGTATCCGACATAAGGACCCTCGCCTTGAATTGATGTAAAAATTTCTTTAATTTTGACCTTTTGCATAACTTAAATCTCTGAGTTTTTTGTAGAGCATCAACTCTTCGCTTGAAATATTCTTTGGTGTTTCAATCTTGATACTCACAATCATATCGCCTTTTTCACCGTTTTTTTCCAAGCCAAGCCCTCTTAATTTAAGTTTTTGAGAGGAAGAAGTTCCGGCAGGAATTTTCATTGATACAGTTCCGGCAGAAATTGTTTCAATTTCTATAAAAGAACCAAGAACGGCATCGAACGGTGTAATTGCAACTTCTGATTCTACATTCAAGCCGTTGATTATAAAACGTTCGTCTTTTTCAACTTTAACGAGAACGTATAAATCTCCGTTTGCTCCACCATTATAACTTCTATTGCCTTGATTTGCAATTTTTATTTTTTTGCCGTCTTGAACCCCTTTAGGAATTCTTACTCTGATAACGTTGTGGATTGATTGTTTACCCGTTCCGTTACAGGTCGGACATGTTGAACCGTTGAGGAAAACTCTGCCCTGACAATTTGGGCATGTGTGAGTGTGTAACACATTAATTTTTTTAATACAGCCATTTATTGCCTCCGCTTGCGTAATTGTAATTTCTGTTTGAATATCTTGACCTTTTTTGAATGAAGAAACGATATTTTCAAAAATATTATTTTTAGTTGATGTCGTTTGCTTAAAATTAGGAGCGGAAGTCGTTTTAGCGGATTTGCCTGCGGAAGATGTGTATTTATAATTTTGTTGGAAAGGTCTGCGAAGCAAATCATAGTCTCTTCTTCTTGAAACATCGCTTAAAAGTTCGTAAGCAGCAGTTATTTCTTTGAATTTCAAAGTACATCTTTCATCTCCATGATTCAAATCAGGATGATATTTTCTTGCAAGTTTTCTGTATGCGGATTTAATTTCTTCCACGCTCGCATTTTCGGATACACCCAAAACATCATAGTAGTTGATTGTAAGCATAACAACCTCACTCAAAACTCACTCACACACATGACATGTTTAATGATGAAAATAAATAAGTCAACATTTTTAAAAAAATTTTTCGGATAATTCTAAAAACGCGCTAAATAAGAATTTGGATATTCCCCGGAAATATCTGAATTTTAGTACGCCTATACATTTTTTGTAAAAAATATTTAACAAAATGTTTGATAAATAGCAAATTTTTAACGATTATATATTTAATATATACATAAGGAATAAGGAGAAAAACATGGCAAGAGTACTAATTTCAATGCCTGAAGAATTTTTGAATAAAATTGATGAAGTCGCACAGGACGAAAATCGTACGCGTTCTGAGTTGATACGTAACGCGCTCAGGACATATATTCAACGCAACCAACTTCGCGACGATGCTATTGCTAACAGAAATGCAACTATTTTAGAAGCGTTACTCGACTAAAAACGTTACATATTTTTGTGAATATATTTTTTGCTTTATAACATTGAATTCCGTAAAATCAACGGGTTGCGAATGTTCAAGGATGATTATGCCGTTTGGCTGAAGAACTTGGTTATCTTTTATAATTTTTAAACAATTTTCATACAACCCGCTTAAATATGGCGGGTCTATGTATATCACATCAAATTTTTGCTCTGTTACCTTCAAAAATTTTAAACTGTCGCCAATTTTTAAGTTTGGTTTTAATCCCAAGGATGCGTAATTTGATTTTAAAACTTGTGCAATTTTAAAATTTTTTTCCACACACCAACAATCTTTAAATCCGCGCGATAGTGCCTCAAGTCCCATAATTCCCGAACCGGCAAATAAGTCCAAAAAATTTTTGTTCTCAAAATCCGTTATAGAAAACAAAATATTAAAAACACTTTCTCTCGTTTTTGAAAGCGTAGGTCGTGTAAATGTTTCATCAGGCGCAGTAATTTTTCGCCCTCTGAATTTTCCGCCGGTAATGTTCATATTTCTATTATATGATAAAATAATATTATGCTAAGCAAAAAAGAAATTATTGAAATATTAAAATCAAATAACGATGATGTTTTAAAACAAGCGGACGCAATAAGAAAGGAATACGTCGGAGACGAAGTTCATCTGCGCGGATTAATCGAGTTTTCCAATATTTGTAAACGTGAATGTAAATATTGCGGATTGCAATGTTCAAATAAGACTCTTGAACGTTACCGCATGGAAAAAAACGAAATTTTACTTTATGCAAAACGCGCCGTTGACATGGGTTATAAAACAATAGTCCTGCAATCGGGAGAAGATGAACATTACAAAACCGATTACATGTGTGAAATTATTTCCGAAATAAAAAAACTTGACGTTGCGTTAACCTTAAGTATCGGCGAAAAATCTTTTGAAGAATTTAAAGCCTTCAAAGATGCAGGCGCCGACCGTTATTTGATAAGAATAGAAACAACCGATAAAGAACTCTATAAAAAAATGCACCCGCATGCCAATTTTGAAAACAGAAAAAAATGTTTAGAAGATTTAAAAACCCTTGGCTATGAAGTCGGAACAGGCTGTCTTGTTGGCTTGCCCGGACAAACGACAGAGTCTTTGGCAAATGACATTTTGTTTTTTAAAGATATTGACGCGGATATGGTCGGCATCGGACCTTTTATATCGCATCCGCAAACACCTTTAAAAGATGCTCAAAACGGAAGTTTTGAACTTGCCCTGAAAGTCATGGCTCTTACAAGAATTTTACTCAAAAACATTAACATTCCCGCAACAACGGCAATGGAAACCCTAAACCCGAACGGAAGAATTATTGCACTGCAATCCGGCGCAAACGTTGTCATGCCAAACGTTACCGCAAGTGAATATCGCAAAAAATACGAACTGTATCCAAATAAAATTTGTATTCACGAAAACGGTGATAAATGTCGACACTGTATTGAGAACAAAATTAAATCCATCGGCAGAACAATCTCTACGGAACAAGGATTTAGGAAAAAATAAATCTAAAATTAAAACCCTCTATTCATAGGCTTTTTATGTTGTATTATTAAGTTTTGTAAAGCAAAATAAAGCCAAAAAGGCAATTTTTTTGCAAAAAAAACTTTATATAAGTACGAGAGACAGAGGAGAGCAAAGATGATTGATTTAGTTGGATTTGGAACATTAACAGCAGCAAACAAAACTGAAAAAGCAAATCACGTATCAAACCCAATTTCTTCTTCAACAGATTCTTTTTCAGCAAGAAACTTCTTCTCTCAATCAAAAGACAGAAGAGAATTCCAAACAGAAGAACAAGTTGCTTATGCAAACCCATTCTCATTCGAATCATTGTTTGGCGGTTCTGACAACTCAACAGTTTCTGCTTTTGATGCTTAATCAAAATCGAGCGGTGAAGATTTGAGAGCTTCCCCCTTGCAAAACAAATTTTTAAAAACAAACAAAAACAAACTCTCTCTCTTTAAACATTGAATTTATTGCCTTTCACGGGATATTGTTAAGATTTGTAAACTTAATTAAAGCCAAAAAGGCAATTTTTTTTGCAAAAAAAACTTTATATAAGTACGAGAGATGAGGAGAGCAAAGATGATTGAATTAACAAATTTCGGAACTTTAACAGCAGGAAAAACTTCAAGAGTTGGATATGTTTCAAATCCTGTTTCTTCAAATTCATTCAACGCAACTTCAACAGCATTTGCTGAACAATCAAAAGACAAAAAAGATTATGTTGTAGAAAATGCAGTTGCTTATGCAAACCCATTCTCATTCGAATCATTGTTCGGCGGTTCTGACAACTCAACAGTTTCTGCTTTCGATGCTTAATCAAAAACAATAATCAAAAGAATCAAAAACAAGCGGGTGACTATTTTTTAGCCACCCGCATTTATAATAATTATTTCACACAAAAAGTTGATAACGGGAGTCCGTTTAGACCGCCTGTTTTTGTATAATGCGGGTAAAATCCTCCACTACTAACTTGATATCCCCAAACATTATTAGACCCCTCTTCAACCTCAGTTGCCGTCCAAATTATATCGTAAGAATTTTCATCCAACAGCCCTTTTTCTTTTAATGTTTCAACTTCACTTTTTGTTGGAAGATGCATGCCTAAATTTGTACATGAACTAATCGCATCACTATAAAATTTGTCAAACACAGTTGCATATTCAGTTCCGTCAGGTAATGTTTTGCCCGGTACACAAGAGTTTACTCCCGAAACGATTTTACCCGAAGTACAACTTGTGCAATTACCGTTTTTATCGGCATTAGTACAGTTTGAAACGGTAATTTGATTACATAATCCATCGCCGTTCCGATAATATCCTGATTTGCAGTCCTCCCACAATTTATGCTGAGCCAAAATATACGCACCGCAATCGAGTCCCGTTTCGCATGAGTTGCTTTCTCCAAGGGCTTTAAGTCCGTTTGGAGTAAGGTTCATCGTAAATCTGTCTTTGCCTGCCGTGTTCGGTCCTTTCTTTCCGTTTGTGTCTATTGTCAGTGTGTCACAAATGTTATCTGTACATGACTCGTCAAAAGTTCCGTATGCAAATTGTGACCCGTCCGCAAGGCATACGTTCGGAGTAAAGTTTGTATCGCCCGCATCTGCGTCGCATCCTGTTGTTTTAAGATGACTTTCGAATTTTGATTTAAAATCAGTTTCTGATAATTTATAGAATTTTGTTTGTTCTGTTGCTTCGGTATTCTTTAATGCGTTAGAGAGTATATTATTCATTTTTAAAGAATGAGAAACAAG
>JAFUZZ010000094.1 GCA_017476325.1 bacterium
CACCGCCGGCAAATTTTTGATTGGAAACATCATGCTTTAGTGTTAATATCTTACGTCAAAAATTTGCGAAATAGGCGGTCTCTTTTGCTCCCCCTCAGGGGCTTTACCCTTGCAGAAGTCCTTATCACCCTCGGTATAATCGGTGTAGTCGCAGCACTTACCATTCCAACATTAATGCAAAAAATTGATGAGAGAGAAACAGTATCTAAAGTTAAAAAATTTTATAGTGTATTTTCAGAAGCATATAAATTAGCCGTTTTTGAAAATGGAAAATTTGAAGAATGGAATCTTGAAGACACGGATGAGGGGAGACAGAAATTTTATGAAATAATCTCTCCGTACTTAAAAACAGTTGAATTTAAAGGGTTTAAAGCAGATACAACCGAATCAGAACAGGGGATTATTTTTCCTGACGGAACATTAATTTCGGGCTTATGGCTGAATCCCTCAGGATGTAATACAGGAGTTGGAAAATGTGGCGATATTTATTTTAAAGTAAATAATAAAATTGATACAGAAAAGAGAGCAAACGAATTTGTCTTTGATATTGCAAGTGATAGAATTCTACCATACGGCGTTTTACATAATGATGGCAGAGATAAAACATCTTGTCTTACACAAGCAACAAAACAAACTTGTACAAACTGGGTTTTAACCCATGAAAACATGGACTATCTCCATTGTAATGACCTAAATTGGTATACCAAAACGAAATGTGATTAACAATGTTACTTTTAGAACTTTTAAATCCTCTTTTTGGTATTTAGTGAAAAAGAGGATTTTTGTTTAATCTCATGTGAAATCGTATATGACCGCCTATTTTAAATATCTTTCTACGTAGTAGTTTGCATTTTGTTTCAAAATGGCTTTTATTTCATCAAAGTCTTTTGTTTCAAGAACAGAAACTATTTTTGCCGTTTTTTCTTTGATAGTGTAATCTTCAATTTTTGCACAAGTTAATAAAATATCTTTGAGAGTGTGTGGATTTATTAAATTAAGAACTTTGTAAAGTCCCTCTAATGCCCAATATAGTTGAAAGTTGCGTTTGCTTATTACGTATTGTTTGTCATCAATTTTGAGTTTTGATATATCCTCTAAAATCACTTTTATCCGCTTAATTAAATTTTTTGCCAAATATTCCAAAAACTCTTTATTATCTATTTCTAATATATTTCGGCAAACATTTCCGTTAATATCCATTAATCCGTCAAGCATTTTTTCAAAATTTTTATCATTTGCCAATAGTCTTGCCCAAGTTTCATTTTGAAAAAGTTCACTCAACTTAAAAGAAACCGCTTCTCTGATTTTTCCGTCCTGTCCCGTTAAATTTGAACACAATAATTCCCCGTCAGAAACGGATTTAAGTTCCTCAAGGTTCAATATTGCAAACTGTTTTTCAACAATAGATTGACTTTTTAGCAAGTCAATAAGTTGAGTGTATGAAAAGTGATTTTCACTTAATTCCAGCGCTCGTTCAAAATTCGTGTTATTATTTGAAACCAATTTTTTACCGTCCTGTTGCCTACATGTCAAATATAGCACAAATGCTGATGAAATGTTTTAAAAAATCGTTTTAATATAGGATATCTTAAATTTAAAAAGTATTATAATGGGAAGATAGGAGAGTAATTATGAATTTTTTAAAAGAACTTTTTATACCAAACAAGGGTAACGATTTGAAAGTCGGATTGTGTCAATTTAAGGCGATTAACGATACAAGTCACAATTTAAAAGAAGATATGTCTATCAAAACCAAAAATGTTAAGTTATCTGACTTGATGCGTCGCCATTACGATTAAAAACACCAAATTTGGGAATAATAAAAACAGAAAGGGTTGCCCTATGAGTTTCAATATAAATTTTAACAAACCTGCGATAACTAATGCTCAAGCCGCACAAGATGGCGGTGCCGGCAATTTGGGTTATATGCAGGGCGGCGGTCAGGGCAAAAACAAGCATCAGGAACAGGCTAACAGTATTTTCGAAGAACAACGCGATTCTTTTGTCAAAGAGGGGCAAGAAAAAGAAAGTTTTGAAACTTATCTTGAAAGAATTTTACTTACCGCAAAATTGATTGTGTTGAAGATACTGAGTATTTTTAAATTGCGTTAATATTGTTCGATGATTGTAAAAGATGAACCTGATTGCGATTGAGGGTAATACTTTCTGTATTTCTTTTTTATATGTTTTCGGTTAATGTAGTAGGTTTCGGGAGCGTTCGGAACATTGTATTGAAAAATCGGTGCGGGAATTCCCGTAACAACTCCCCGTCGATAAAGTCTTTGGTTAATTATTGGTGATACATAAGGGTTGTATGCCAAACATGCTGTTTGTGTGAGAGCAAAAACTATTAGTATTTGTAATATTTTCATCTTTAAAAACCTCTTTTCAATAAAATTTTATAAAATAACAAAAATTTTTGTATTAGTCACCTTGATTATTATTTATGCTAGAATATATTAAAAGAGGTGATTATGGCAGGTATTTTATGTGTTCAAATTAATTCCGAACAGGGCGATAAGTCTGAAAATCTTAAAAAAACAGATTTGTTAATGGAACAAAGTTCAAATAAAAAACTTGATTTAGTTTTGTTTCCCGAATTTTTCTCAACAAGCATTGCTTATCAAAGTGAGCCTGAACCGGAGAATGGTGGTTTTGTTATTGAGCATGTTTGTGAACTTGCAAAAAAATACCATACCAACATTGTTGCAGGTACGATTGTGCGAAAAGCCGGGGATAAATATTTCAACACATCTTTTGCTATAAACCGTCAAGGTGAAGTTGTTGCGAAATACGATAAAATTCATCTTTATAATTTTATGGGCGGAAACGAGGGTGCGTTTACATCTGCCGGAAATGAAATTGTAACGGTAGATTTTGATTTTGCAAAGGTTGGAATGGCAATTTGTTTTGATGTGAGATATCCTTTACATTTTAATAAATTGATAAAGGAAAAGGTGGACATAATTACACTGCCGACGGCATGGCTTGTCCCTGCGGAGGTTTACCGTTATAACTTGGATTATGCTCGTGAGATGTGGGTTTCGATGAACAGAACAAGAGCGTACGATAACATGGTTTATTTTGCGGTATGTAATCAGACTGGCAAGGTTAATGATGATTTATACGGAATAGGATCTTCAATGATAATTTCACCGACGGCGGAAGTTCTTGCCAAAATTGATAATGGCGAGGGTGTAATATATTCCGATATTGAAGTTTCAAATGTTGATTTTATGCGCCAAATATTTCCGATTGCAAAAATTGATTAATCCATGGGGGTTGCGGTGAAATAAAACATGTGTTATAATAATAAAGTCAGGAAAAAAGACATCAGGATCTGTTTCCTGAAAGTATCACACAAACAAAAAGGAGAAAAAACATGAACAACTTTTTAACCCGACTAGGGGGGGGGGGGCATAAGCCTTAAAAGGAGTCAGGGAGCTGATTTTGCTCTCGGAGATAAGGGGGCGTTAGGTCTCAATCTTAGTAAGGACGCGGATTTAGGTTCTCAGAATTTTGGGGCGTTAGGTTACAAAGTTAGTAAGGACGCGGTTTTAGGTCTTAAAAATTTTGGTTGGGCGTCAAAAACCCGTCATTCTGAAACGCCGCAGGCGGGTTCAGAATCTGTTAATGACATAGGATCACGACGCTCCTTTCAGTCGCTCGCAATGACATGTATAGAGGACAAAGGCGAACGTAGCGGACTCTATTCCAATTCCGTATCAAACACAACGGACACCTCTCCATGTCATTACGAGGAAATCGCAGATTTCCGTCGTAATCCTATGACTGCATTCTCCCTCGCCCATTGTGGGGAGAGGGTTGGGATGAGGGGCTTCACACTTGCTGAGGTTCTAATCAC
>JAFUZZ010000095.1 GCA_017476325.1 bacterium
GCAAAGAAATATTGTGAATCTCAAGGCTTAAGACTACCAACAGTATCAGAACTTCAAATGCTTCAATCAACCTGTTCGACTAACGGACTCGGATGTTCCGGTCACTTTTGGTCTTCGGAGGGAGCTGTAAGCGATGAGCCTTACGCCTACGCCGTGGATTTCAGCGGCGGTGGCTATGCGTACTTCTGCCTTCGAGGCGGCGACCCTTCAATAGCAGGGCCGTTTGTGTAGGTAATTGAGCACTCTGCCGAGGACAGAAAAATAGTCTTTGAGGATGCCCGAAATTGGGTATCCTCTTTATTATTGCCGCCCCTCAGGGGCTTCTTTCAGAGAACCGGGGCGGGAACCAAAATCCGCACCATGGAAACTTCACGAAATATGTAATAAAACTTAATGCAAATACAGCGGTTTAACTTTTGGGTTGACCGCTTTTGTTTCATAATTGTTACATTTTAAAAAAATTTTTAATGTATAATATAAGAAGGAAGTATTAACATTAAGGAAGAATTATGGATTTTATTACATTAACAATAGATTTTTTGAATGCATTATCAAAACTTGCAGGAAGCTACGGTGTCGGCATTATCCTGCTTACACTGATAATCAGGGTTGCTATGTGGCCTTTGGGGGTCTCTCAACAACGCTCAATGAAAATGATGCAAACGTATCAACCAAAACTTAAAGCAATTCAGGAACGTTACAAAAACGACCCGCAAACTATGCAAAGAAAAATGATGGAGTTCTACAAAGAACACAAGTTTAACCCAATGTCAGGGTGTTTGCCTTTGTTAATCCAAATGCCGATATTCATCTTGTTATATTCAGCTTTAATGAGTCCGCAATTTATTCAAATGGCAGGAAATACACAGTTTTTATTCGTTAAACGCCTTGACACAACGCTTAATTCATCCGCCGGAATTTCCAATGACGGAACAATGAATATTGCAAGCGGTAACACTTTAATCCTTGGAAAAACTGCAACCGTGTATCTTGCTGACGGAAATGTTATTAACAACGTAAAAATTGAAAAACCAAATAAAGGGCTTGAAGTTAAAGGAGAAATAAATCCGGGTGAACCTGTTGATTTGGCTGTATCTTTGGATACTTTCGATTTGAAATTCTCTCAGCTTGATAAAATTCAAAAAGCAGATATTACCGTTACAAATATGCAAAACAGAGAAAATGAAAAACTCGAATTTACAAGAAGCGGAGATTACTTAACTTATTCAATGCCTACAAATGCGGTTAAAACCTCAATCCACTATGATGTTTTAATCTTAATTGCCTTGTTTGGTATAACAATGTTCCTGTCACAAAAGATAATGATGGCAATGAACAAAACAAAAAATCAAGACCCTGCACAAGAAGCAATCCAAAAATCAATGGGAACATTCATGCCGATTATGATTATGGCAACGTTCATTTTTATCCCTATTCCTGCAGGGGTTTTCTTATATTTGATTACAAGCAATATTATTCAAATTGCACAAACCGTAATTATAGACAAACAACTTACTCTTGAAGATGAAAAGAAAAAAGCTAAAGTTGACGACGACGACCTTAAAAATGCAAGAACCGTAAAGGTTAAAGAATAATGAAAACATCGGATTTTGATTACGAACTACCGGAAGAATTGATTGCTCAGTTTCCGACAAGTAAACGTGCAGAGTCAAAAATGCTTGTATTAGACAAAGTAAGTAAATCTCTTGAGCATAAGCATTTTTTTGACATTGTTGACTACCTTGGTGAAAATGATATTCTTGTTTTGAATAATACAAAAGTCATTCCTGCAAGACTTTATGGAGAAAAGGAAACAGGGGCAAAAATTGAAGTGTTCTTGCTCAAAGACTTAAAAGACGGACAATGGCAAGTGTTGATAAAGCCGTCAAAACGTATTCACACAGGCGATAAAATATCAATAAGCGAGGATTTAACAATCATTGCAAAACAACGTCAAGATGAGGGTAAATGGATTGTTGAGGTTGATTGCGGCGATAAAAATATTTATGAAGTTATAAAAACTGTCGGCAACATTCCGCTTCCGCCGTATATAGAGCGTAAAATGACGTCCGATGAAATTAAAAACCTTGATTACGAAAGGTATCAAACTGTATACGCAAAAAAAGAGGGTTCCGTTGCCGCACCAACTGCGGGTTTACATTTTACGGACGAAGTTTTGGAAAAATTAAGAGCAAAGGGTGTAACAATTTGTTATGTAACACTTAATGTCGGACTTGGTACATTTAGACCTGTAAAGTGTGATGAGGTTACGGAACATAAAATGGACTCCGAGGAATTTGAAATTTCCGCAGAAACGGCAAAAATTATCAACGATGGAAAAAAAGCGGGTAAGAATATCGTTGCAGTCGGAACTACGTCTGTAAGAACGCTTGAAACGGCGTTCAAACAGTTTGGTAAAATTCAGGAGTGTAAGTCTCAATCGACGCTTTTTATTTACCCGCCTTACGAATTTAAAGTTGTTGATAAATTGATTACAAACTTTCACTTGCCAAAATCAACATTGATTATGCTTGTAAGTGCATTTGCGGGCAAAGATTTTGTGTTTGAGGCATATAAACAGGCGGTTGAAAACAAATATCGTTTTTACAGTTACGGTGATTGTATGTTTATTCACTAAAAAGCGGTCAAATAAGACCGCTCAAAATTAAAACTTATAAGGATAATCGTCTTTAAATTCCCAATTATCTTTCTCTAAAAGTGCTGCACAGTAAATCCCGTTTTCTTCGCATAAATCTAAAAGTTGTTCTCTTGTTTTTGATGCATAATAAGGACAATATGACACCTTTCCTGACGGATAGCAATAATTTGTATTTCCCCAAGGGTGATTTATACAATGAACAAAATGAAACCTGTCTTTACCATATTCGTTTGGACCTTTAATTCCATTAACATCAATACGGTAATCCATACAAGCACCATTAGACATCATCATTTCGGTTCCGTCTGCCAATGTAACAATAAAACGAGGAATTCCATTTTCATCACGAGTTTCCTTAGATGTATATTTGAGATACGGCGCCATATATTGATTAAAAAATGCTTCGGCATTACGTACTTTTGCATTAGCAACATCTTCATCTTCAGCGTCAAATTCTTCTTTGTTCCATTTGTCACTCGGTCCGTTTTCCGCCTCACTAAGTTTAATTGCATTTGACCAATTTGAATAAAATTTCTTTATTGCACTTTGGGTTGCAATTTTTTTCTGTTGCTGCATTAAGGTCGGAATTGTTAACGCCGCAACTATTCCGATTATCCCAAGTGTAATAAGGACTTCCGCAAGTGTAAATCCTATCTTTTGTTTTGTCATAATTATCACCTTTCTTCTTGTAATTTAACATTATACATCACCATTATACATTATTTATCACCTTTTGTCAACATACTCTACACATATATAGTTAATAAATTTTACAAAATTAAATATTATTTTAACAAAGAGGGTAATATGATTAGCAAAAAAGAACTGCTTGGAATGCGGATTAAAGAATTTAGAGAAAAGAAAAATTTTACGCAGGACAAACTTGCCGAAATGGTCGGCATTGACCCAAAGCATTTAAGCAGAATTGAAAACGGCAGAAATTATCCCTCTTTTGAAACATTGGAAAAAATTCTTGATAGTCTTGAAATTACTTTTGAAGATATTTTTCAAAATGCTCATTTTGCAAACAAAATAGACATTATTAATAAAATTAATGCACGACTTATAAACCTTAGCGAAGAAAAACTAAGGTTTATATTCAAAATGATTAAAGAGATATAGTTTTATGCTTGTTTTGGTTGAATTTTTATTTCAAAATCCAAATAATCAAAAATCTTTACAAGCGTGTCTATTTTTGGAGCAGTTTTTGTTTTTCCGTCCAAAAGTTTTATTATATTGCTGCGACTTAATTCAGTTTCTTTAGACATTTTTCTTATTGAAATATTTCGAACTTCGATAACCTTTTCCAAAGAATAATAAAATGCATCAAAATTACCGTCTTTTATATATTCATCAAGCGCAACCTGTAACCACAATGCTTGCTCTTTTGGATCTTGTAAATGTTCTCTTAGTTCATCTTCAAATTTAACGTTTTCTCTTAAAATTCTCTCAAAATCCATTTTCATTGTACCTTTCTTTAAATTCTTCAAAGTATTGATTTGTTTTTTTAATAGTTTGCGTTTGGTTAGATTTATCACCTCCCGCAAAAATTAAAACTATAACATTACCAATCTCTTTATAATATATTCTGTAACCTTTATTTGTTATAAATCTCAATTCTGATAATTCGCTATTCTTCAACAATTTAAAATCACCAAAATTACCCATTTTGATTCTTATTAAACGTTGTCTTATTCTTTTTTGCTCTATTTTATCAAGAGAATTTAACCAAACCTTAAACGGACACTTACCATCTTTTGTTGTATAGTAAATAATTTCTTTCATAACAAAATGGTACTCCATAAAGCACCATTTGTCAATATTACTTAAAACATTTTATCTTTCCAAAATCCTTTTTGCCTGATCCTCTTTGCCGATTGAGGTTAAATGCTGATTTATCCTTCCATTAACTCATCGTAATTTAAATTATGCTCTCTTGCATAATTTAAAAAGATTTTTTCTTTTTTGGAAACTCTCACTTGAAATTGTAAAACATTATCGGGATTTTTCTTTTTTCGTCCGGCACCCTTTCTTGCACCACCTCGAATACGCTTAATTTCTTTTACAATTTCCGTTTTTAATTCAATTTGTTCTTCTTCTGTTAAAAGTTCTTTTATAAGTTCATCATTTGTTTTTAGTTTATTCATTTTTAAACTCCTGTTTTATGTAGTTATTAATTCTTGATAATGCAACTTCTTTATACCTATCGGGTGCTTTCCGCGTTTTCTTTAATGTTATAAGCCCTATTATGATAATATAATTTCGATTTCTGCTTCAGGAGTATATTTGGCGGTAAATAGTTTTTCCATACTTATATTATACCACATGTTTGAATTTTGTCAACATTTTTCAACTCTTATCTTTCCAAAATCCTTTTTGCCTGATCCTCTTTGCCGACAGAAGTTAAATATCTTGCGTAATCCTTGTTTAAATCCTCGTCCGTTGAATGTAATCTGTACGCTTGAGAATAGTATCTTGCCGCATCATCTTTTTTGTTAAGATAATCGGCAAGCTTTGCACATAACCAACGATATTTGTAATTGCGCTCATCAATTTCGGATGCCTCAATCGCCCAATTATAAGCGTTTTCTGTTTCGCCAATATCTTGGTAAAACTCACTCATTTTGGCATACAAAACAGCATTATTAAGGTCAATTTGTATCGCCTTTTTTAAACTCTCTATTGCAAAATTCTTATCGCCCTGATTAAATAATGCCAAAGCATTGTAATAATAGCCTTTCGGACAATTTTCATCCAGGTCAATAATGTCCTGCGCAACTAAATAAAGCTTGTCGTAATTATTTTGAGCAAGATAAACCTCTGCCATTGCCGTATATGACGGAACATAACGGTCATTAAGTTCGACAAGTTTTTCCGCCAAAACCATCGCCGCATCATAATTCTTTGTTTCGGTCTCAAGGTCCAAAAGTTCACTCAAATACGTTAAAGAGTCAGGTTTTAACTCTATTGCTTTTTTTAAATATTCTTTCGACTCGTCTTTCAAAAGTAAATCTTTATAAACAAGTGCCATTGCATAATATGCAAAATCATCTTTGTCGTCTTTTTCAATTACCGCTTTTAATGCATTTTTTGCGGAAAGAACATTACCAAGTTTTGCATCAATCATTGCTTTTAACACAATCGCCATTTTGTGCGCAGGCTCCATTTCCAAAATCGTGTTAAGTTCATTAATAGCCTTTGTATATTTGTTTCCTTGATAATACATATATGCCGCGGAGTAATGATATTCAATATTCATCGGGTCAAGACAAATTGCTTTGTGAAAATATACTCCCGCCTCATCTACCCAACCGTTCATAAAATAAGCGGATGCAAGATTATAAGCGTACTTTGCGTTTTTTGAATCCAATGAGTTTGCTTTTGCAAAAAATTCTGCGGCAAGTCCATATTTACGCTCATCAAGCGAAAGCTGTCCCAAATAGTCCATAACCTCCGCAGATGTTCTGTTTTTGGCAAGTTTATTAAACAACACTTCGGCTTTTTCTGTTTCTTTTTGTTCAAAATAAAGTTTTGCCAGAAATATAGTAATTTCCTCGTCATCAGGATTAAGTTCCTGCGCTCGTTGAGTATATTTTACGGCCTTTTTGTCCTCCCGTAAATTATAATATGCCTTTGCTACTTCAAATAAACCCTGATAATCCGTTACATCATCGCAATATTCCAAAACTTCTTCATAATTTTCCATCTTATTTAAAATCATTAATTTTTTTGAAATATTTTCTGACGAATTATCAAGTTGACAAATTTTATCAATTACTTCAAGAGCAGACGAAAAATTTTTGTCATGTACGTACAAATCAAATTTAAGGTTTAATATTTGGAGATGATTTGAATCCTTATCCAAAACTTTATCCATATAGTACCTTGCGCGTTCCATATCACCAAGAAGGACATGTAAATCGGCAAGTTGAGCAAGAATTTCGATATTATCAGGTTCAATCGAAATTGCTTTATAAAGTTGTTCTATCGCTTGTTTATAAAACCCTTGAGATTTTAATTCAAAGGAATTTTTAATATATTCAATTAATTCATTGTTTTCCATGTTTTTTCTTTCCGTTCTTTTTATCTTGTTGTTTGTTATTTTCTTGAATTGTCGGTTCAGGTTTGTTTTCATCAATAATAATTAATATTTCATTGTCGCCGGCCATTTTTAAATTATTTCTTGCAATAGCCTCCCAACTTGATGAGGAAGAAAAATTTCCAAGTTCCGTTTTAAGTTGGTCGTTACGACTGAGAACCTGCTTTTGCGTATTTTTCATTACAAAAATTTTTTGTCTGTAGGAAATAACTTTTGAGATATTTAAAACAGCACTGAAAGTTATTTGTGCCAAACAAAACAAAAGTACAATGGTTAAAAATGAATAATACGCGCTCATTTTTTTGTTTTGTCTTTTCTTTTTAAGCAGTGCTTTTGAAATTATTATTTCGCTGTTTTCATCAGGCGAAAAACTTTTTTGATTATCTTGTGAATACAAAATATAATTCTCCGGTAATTTAATTACAAGAGAATTATACTTTAAGTTTCAAAATTATGCAATCAAATCTTTTTGAAAACTACTTATCTAAATTATCCATTAGTTTATCGGCGTATTTTGAGTTTTTAATTCTTTCTTTATAAGCTTTTTGTTTTGCGCTGTTCCACAGGCTGTAAACAGGTAATCCCGCAAAAGTAATCAGCAATCCCGGCAATGTGTAAGTTGGTTTGTAAATTGATAGGCATAAAATAATGTAACAAGAAACAACAATGAAAATAATTGCAAAAATACTGTTAACTCTGAACGCATCAGGGTTTTTTCTACGGTATATAAAAATACCGATGATTGAAATTACGTAGAAGATTAATTGAGCAAAGATTACAAAATCAAGCAACTGAGTGTAATTACCCCAAAAAATCAATGCTGAAATCCAAGCGCATTGTGCCCAGAGGGAATTAACGGGAACGCGGGTTTTTCTGTTAATTGCAGCCAAACTTCTAAAGAATAATCTGTCCTTAGCCATTTTGTAATAAACTCTGGCACCAGCCATAACCATACCGTTTGACGCTCCAAACGCAGAAGTCATAATGATTAGGGCAAGAACATTTTTTCCTGCCTCACCAAAAATTTCTGTCATGGAAACAACGGCAACAATATCCTCAGGAGCGGTTTGAATTGCTGCAACGGGAGTTGTTAAAACGTAAATAACGTTAACAATCACATACAAAAGAGCAACCCCGCCAACACCGTAAAGCAAGGCTTTTTTTACATTTTTTTCAGGTTCTTTAATTTCACCCGCAACAAATGTGATATTATTCCAAGACAGAGATGCAAACAACGCACCGACAGTTGCGGTTGAAAGTTTTGCTATGTCACCGATTTGGAAATTAAAAGTTGTCGGAGCAAAGTTTGAGGTTATGGTTTCAAAATTCAGTCCAAACAGGATACCGCAAATGATTATGCCGATGATACCTAAGATTTTGGCAACGGTGAAAATATTTTGAGTAATAACGCCCGCCTCAACGCCGCGAGAGTTAATATATGTTAAAAGCACAATTACACAAAGAGCAAACGCCTGTTGTGTTGAAAAGCCCCAAGAACCTATTGTAAACAAATTATTCGAAGAACTGACCCAAGGAAGTAAAAGCCCCGCAAATTTTGCAAACGCAACACTTATAGCAGCGATTGTTCCTGCTTGAATAACCAAGAAAAGCGTCCATCCGAAAAGAAATGCAACTTTGTCGTTGAAAATCTTTTTGAGGTACATATATTGTCCGCCTTCATCGGGAATATTTGTCGCAAGTTCACCGTACGCAATAGCACCACAAAGAGAAACAATGCCGGCAATAATCCAAACTAATAAAATATAAAACGCAGTTTCAACCTGCCTTGCGATGTCGGCAGTTACGAGGAATATCCCGCAACCAATCATAGAGCCTGCTACAATAGAAATTGAGTCAGGCAGGGACATACTTCTTTTTAATTCGTCGCTCATTCTTTTTCCTTTTACTCGAGTGTATAAACGTATATTATACTAAACATGTCACAATGTAAAGCCCCATGATGGGGCTTTACAGAGATCGCCTTTTTCGAGTTTTTCGACTCTCGGTTTTTCTTTACCACTCAAATCTTTCGTTCGAAAAACTCGGGCGATGTGTGCTACTTATTAGACTACTTTAGTATATAATGTGTTTGAACTTGCACCGGTGTAAACATAACACTTTAAATAAGTTAATAAAAATAGGGCGCCAAGACCTTGACACCCTACTTGTGAACAGATAATTTTTTAAAACTTAAACGGATAATCATCAGGGATTTTCCATCCGTGATATTGAATTAATGCGGTACAGTATACTTGTCCTCCATCAGCACGGCAACCATATCCGGAATCATTCCTCAACATATTTTCGGTTCCGTCCCAACGATATTTGTAGGGTTCAATCCCTTTTTTTGCCGCATAATTAAGATTGTTATCCACTCCATAGGTATCATTAGTTTTTGGGTGAAAATAAAATAGAAAACTTGTTTTTCCTAAAATTCCATTTCCATAATCCTTTGCTTGCGGATAAAACGTAAAGTGCGTTGTATCTCCCGTAGTAAAAAGACTTCCGTCAGGATAATTCAATATACAACTTGTATCATCTCTTTTTATTTCTACGGTTTTTAAATAATCTTTTAAATATTTGTCAACCCAGTCGCATGGATGCTCAAATGATGATGAGGCGTCCCATTTTTCTTTTGCTCCGTTTTCAACCTCAGAGAGTTCTATCGCCTGATTAATTGTAGAATAGAATTTTGCAAGCCGAGTTTCAACAATGCGCTTGTTGTTGTTTGAAATTAGTGTCGGAATTGCAAGTGCTGCGACTACACCGATTATGCCGAGGGTGATTAGGACTTCGGCGAGCGTAAAGCCCCTGAGGGGCACCAAAAGAGACCGCCTATTTCGCAAATTTTTGACGTA
>JAFUZZ010000009.1 GCA_017476325.1 bacterium
TCAAAGTTAACGAGGACGCGCTTTTAGGTCTTGAAAGTTTAAGTAGTCCGTCATTGCGAGGTTTCGAAGAACCCGTGGCAATTCCGAACGCACTTAATACTTGTCATTCTGAAACGCCGAAGGCGGGTTCAGAATCTGTTAATGCCCACGATTTAAAGCCCACATTAAACGCGAAAGATACCCTTTGTATTGGTGGGCTCCTGCACCGCCAGCAAATTTTTGATTGGAAACATCATGCTTTAGTGTTAATATCTTACGTCAAAAATTTGCGAAATAGGCGGTCTCTTTTGGTGCCCCTCAGGGGCTTCACGCTTGCGGAAGTGATGCCACAGAAGTTTTTGGTAGCGGGCATGGTTTAAACACAATTTGTTCCGATATTTTTGTTGATATAAACGGAGCAAAAGGTCCTAACGTAATGGGCAAAGACGTATTCGGATTTTGGTTCTCTGATGACGGTGTAATCCCAAAAGGTGCGATGGCATTTGAAACCAACGGAGTACGTGACAGAGATAAATTCTCTCAAACATGTTCCACCTCCGGCGGTAACTGCACAGCATGGGTTATATATAACGATAACATGGATTATCTGACATGCGATGACCTTTCTTGGTCCGGCAAAAGAAAGTGCGATTAAATTTAGTGTTTAAAGATGTTGCACCGCGGGCATTTGCCCGCGGCGCTTTTTCAACTTGCCTTAAAATATCTCGTCAATTATTCCGCCGCCAAGTAGAATATCATCGTCATAAAATACGGCAGATTGTCCTTTTGTCAATGATTTTTGCATATCATCAAAAATGACTTTTACACTATCACCGACAGGGATAATTTTTGCATTAACCGGAATTTGTGCAGAACGTACTTTTACTGTAACATTTTGTTCTTCTTTTAATTCCGGTATTGATACCCAATTAACATCAACGGCAATAAGTCCGCTCTTGAAAGTCGCATCCGCCTCCGCTACAATTACTTCATTTGTTTCTTTTTTTAAATCCACCACATACAACGGTTCGGCATACGCAATACCCAGTCCCTTTCTTTGTCCTATTGTATAGTTCCAAATCCCTTGATGCGTTCCCAAAACCTTCCCGTTTTTATGGACTATGTTTCCGATTTTTGGTTTAACGTCCAAAAGTTCGTTGTAATCGCCGTCATAAAAATCTTGACTGTCAGGTTTTTCCGCTACATCAAGCCCGTGTTCTCTTGCAATTTGACGAGTTTCATCTTTTTGATACTCTCCCAAAGGTGTCATTATATTTGCAAGCTGGTCTTGTCTTAATTTGTATAAAAAGTAACTTTGATCTTTTTTGGGGTTTACACCTTTTTTTAATATATATCGTCCGTCCTTTTCTTCTATGCGAACGTAATGCCCTGTTGCAAATTTATCAAACTCAAGTCCCGATTGTTTTGCAAGAAAAGGTAAAACATCAAATTTTATAAGACTGTTACAACGCACACAAGGGTTTGGCGTTCTGCCTGAAAGATATTGCTCTCTAAAGTTTTCAAGAACAATTTTTTCGTATTCTTTTGAGCAGTCAAACACATAATACGGAATGCCGATTTGGTTGCAAAGCTCTCTTGCTTTTTCGATGTCCTCTTTTTCATTAGGACCATAGCAGGCATCTTTGCAACTGTGAGTTTTTGCGGATGGGGCAAGACGTTTATGCATTTCGTCGCTCCAAATCTTCATGGTTGCTCCCATAACTTCATGTCCCTGTTCTTTAAGAAGCAGTGCAACTGTTGTTGAATCGACACCGCCAGACATTCCGACTAATATTTTCATTATTTAACCTCGTTTATTTTATATAATTTTCTACTGTTCGCAAAGCGGCTCTTGTAAGTGCCAAAGCTTTATCTTCCACATCTTTTGTAATAACACTTCCTGCTCCGATTGAACATTTTTCTCCGATTGTTACAGGGGCAACAAGAACGGAGTTTGAACCTATGCTTGAACCGTCTTTAATTACGGTTTTAGATTTTTTCTTTGTAAAGTGGTTATAATTTGCGGTAATCGTTCCTGCTCCGATATTTACGCCTGAACCGATTTCACTGTCTCCGATGTAGGTTAGATGACATGCGTTTGTATTTGAGGATATTTTTGAATTTTTAACTTCGACAAAGTTTCCTATTTTAACATTGTTTTCGATTTCAACATTTCCTCTCAAATGGGCAAAAGGTCCTATTTTGCAATTATTTCCGATTTTATTTTTGCCTGTAATGTAAACATTAGGGAAAATAACCGTGTCAGCACCAATTTCGGTATCTTGAGAAATCCAAACGGAATTTGTATCAACTATTGTAACTCCGTTTTCAAGATGTTTTTGAAGAATTTTTTGATTTAGCATTGATGTTGCTTGAGCAAGGTGAATTTTTGAGTTTATGCCAAAGATTTCGGAATTATCTTCAATGGTATAAACATTTGTATTTAACCCTTTTGAAACGCCCCAGGAAATTATATCAGTCAAGTAATATTCACCTTGAGCGTTATTATTTTTAAGTTCCGAAAACGCGGATTTTACTTTAGACCAATTTATGCAATAAATTCCGGCGTTAAATTCTTTAATTTCCTTTTGAAGAGTAGTAGCGTCTTTTTCTTCAACGATTGCAGCGAGGTTTTCACCATTTCTGATAATTCTGCCGTAGTTTGAAGGATTATCAAAAATTGCACTCATTACTGTTATATCAGAGTTTTGGTTTTTGTGATATTTAATAAACTTTTTAATTGTTTCCGATGTAACCAAGGGGGTATCACCACAGAGAATGAGAACTTCGCCATCAAAATTTTCAAGACACGGACAAACCATGCTGACAGCATGACCTGTTCCAAGCTGAGGAGATTGAAGAACGGTTTGAGCGTTATCATAATTTTTTGTTACAAATTCCGTTACGGCATCTGCCTGATGACCGACTATGACGTAGGAATTTTTAATAATTTGGGTTTTGTTTATTGCATCGAGTACGTAACCCAAAAGTGTTTTGCCAAAAATTTCATGTAAAACTTTTGATTTATCTGATTTCATTCTTGTACCTTTGCCTGCGGCAAGGATTACTGCGTTAATTTCATTTGTCATTTTTCACCTCTGTTTTTAATCATTTTACTACAAAAATTTTACAAGGGGTTGAAAAATTTAAAACATGGTTTATAATGATAATGTAATTAATAAACCAGGAGGTATTTTATGAAAAATTTATTGACCCGACTAGGGGGGGGGGGCGTTAGGTCTCAACACTAGTGTAGA
>JAFUZZ010000010.1 GCA_017476325.1 bacterium
CCCCTAGTCGGGTCAATAAATTTTTCATAGGTTTTCTCCTTTGTTTTCTGATAACAATTACATTATAAACCATGTTTCAAAACTTTTCAACCCCCTAATCCAACACTTTAATAAATATTAATTTTTTTTAAGATTTTTTGTTTTTAAAGAAAAATTTATTTATTATTTATTTTTTGTTGTATCATAATTATTGTAAGAATTTTAGATTAGCAGGTAAATTTTACCAAAGGAGGCACATGAATTGGCAGTAGTAACACCTTTTGAATCAGAACACAACGGACAAAAACAGTATCATTTGGGACAACATGTTCTCGCAGAATTTTTTGAGTGTGACCCAAACATTCTGAACAATTTACAAAAAGTCGAGCAATTAATGGTAGAATCAGCACTTGAATGCGGTGCAACAATCGTTCAAAAATGTTTTCACATGTTTAATCCGTACGGTGTCAGCGGTGTTATTATTATCGCGGAAAGCCATCTTGCTATCCACACTTGGCCTGAACTCGGTTATGCGGCAGTAGATTTATTTACTTGCGGTTCTAAATGCGACCCTACTGTTGCCTTTGAATATTTGAGAAAAAGTTTTTCATCTAAAAACTCGTCATATACCGCATTAAAACGCGGAATTATTGACGAAGAAACTTCAAGCGTTGCCCAAATTCCGTTTGAATTGGCAGAACATTACGACAAAACTTCTGTTGCATAACGGTTAAAAATTACGCTCTAGGGTGTGTTTTTTCAAACACATCTTTCAAGTGTTGAGTGGATACGTGAGTGTATATTTGCGTGTTTGAAATACTGGCGTGCCCGAGAAGTTCCTGTACAATTCTCAAATCAGCACCGTTCTCTATTAATTTGGTTGCAAAGCTGTGTCTAAAAACGTGCGGGGTAACTTTTTTCGGCAAATTTATTGACTCAACAACATCTTTTATAGCGTTGCGAATTGTTTTATTTTGTAAACGAAATCCTGTATTGTTAATAAAAACAGGGTCTGTATCATATTGAGTAACCTCAAAACCCGGAGAAAGCAAAGGACGTGCCGTTTCTATGTAGCGGGTTAAGTATGTTTTTGCCCTGTCTGTTACAAGAACAATACGCTCTTTTGCTCCTTTACCGAAAACAGTAATTTCATTTTGCTCAAGATTTAAGTTTTCGAAATTTAATCCGCTTAATTCTGATACCCGCATGCCTGTCGCCCATAAAAGTTCTAAAATTGTTCTGTTTCTAAACCTTGTCGGAGTATCTATTTTTGTGTTATTTAGAATTTGCTCAACCTCATCCGGAGTTAAAAACTTTGGCAAGGATTTAGGTTTTTTTGGTGCGTTCATATTTTCAACCGGATTATTTTCCGTTAACTTTTCACGGCACAGATATTTGTAAAATGTTCTTATCGCTGAGATTTTTCTTCCTATGGTAGATTTTTTATATTCAAATTTTTGAATAAAATGAATGTACTCCCGAACTTTATTAAAATTAACATCTAAACAAGAACAATCTCCAAGCCAAATCAAAAAACTTAAAATATCTGATTTATAGGCTCTTGCCGTATGTTCGGAAAAGTTTTTTTCCACTATTAAATAAGATTTAAAATCTTCTAAATACTGTTTAGAATTTTCGTTCATAAATTAATTATACATTTTATTTTTTTTATTGCAATTAATGTAATATTTTAAATTTATTATTTTTGCGGTTTAATATAGATATGAAACATTCGACATACTCGGTTGTAATAATCGGAAGCGGTGCAGCAGGTCTGTATGCGGCACTGAAACTTTCGCAGCAGCTTGTTTTACCGGACGGAATTTTACTTATTACAAAATCAAATCTTGAAAACTGTAACTCTTACCATGCCCAAGGCGGAATTGTTGCTGTTCTCAACGATAACAAAACGGACTCCTTGGATTTACACCTAAAAGATACTCTCAAAGCAGGTGCTGGTTTAAGCGAACCTGATGTTGTAACTTCAATTTCCGAAAAATCAAATAACGTTGTTAAAGATTTGGATGAAATAGGAATTTTATTTGACAAAGACGATAACGGCAATTATTTGCTGACTTTAGAGGCTGCTCACAGTACAAAAAGAATTCTTCACTGCTATAGTGACGGAACGGGAAGAGGAATTGTCGAGGGTTTGCTAAAACAAGTAAAACAAACTCCTGATATCCAAATTTACGAAAACACAATGGCTGTTGAATTAATGCTAAATAAGGACAAAGAATGTCAAGGCGTCATTGTTTTTAATGAACAGCTACGCGAACACGAAGCCGTACATTCACCGGCAGTAATCCTTGCAACCGGAGGAATGGGACAGTTATATAAATACACGTCCAATCCTGATGTTGCAACAGGCGATGGCATTGCACTTGCATATCAGGCGGGTGCGGAAATCCAGGATATTGAATTTATCCAATTCCACCCGACAACGCTTGCAATCCCAAATACGAACAAACGATTCTTAATTTCTGAAGCTGTACGCGGAGAGGGAGCAAAACTTGTATTAAAAGACGGAACAAGATTTATGCACAAATATGATGAACGTGAAGAACTTGCTCCGCGTGATATTGTAACAAGGGCTATTTTCAACGAAATGAAAGAGAATAACCTACAAAACGTATTTTTAGATGCGGCAATTATCGGGAAAGAAAAATTACACAAACGTTTTCCGAATATATTGAAACACTGTCTTGATAACGGAATAGATATTACTAAAGACTATATTCCGGTCGCTCCGGCAGCACACTATTCCATGGGCGGAATAAGAGCAGATATCGAGGGCAGAACTTCCGTAAAAGGTCTTTATGCAATAGGTGAAACTGCCTCTACAGGGCTGCATGGAGCAAACAGGCTTGCCAGCAACTCTCTTCTTGAATGCGTTGTCTGTGCCAATGAACTTGCAAATCATTTGACTTTTGTCGATTTATCCGTTCCTAATCAGGTTGATAAATCAATCTTTGAAACTATACAAAAGTACGATGAACAGGCGTATTATATATATGATGATGTTGAAGAGTTAAAATCCAAACTGCAAGAGATTATGTGGAACTATGTCGGCATAGTACGACATGCTGACGGATTAAAAGAGGCATTAAAACAAGTTAAAGATATTAAAAATAAAATTGATACAAACAGAAAATTTGAATCGCGCGAAGAGTACGAGTTGAGAAACATGTTAATAAACGCGATTTTAATAATTGACGGAGCATTAGAGCGCAAAGAATCCCGAGGAGGACATTATCGGGAGGACTTTAATTTTTCCGAGTCAAGGGCATATCATTCCGTAATCAAAAAGGAGAAAACGTGTTAAATAATTTTGCAATAGATGATCATATAAAATCAGCACTAAAAGAAGATATAAACTTTTGGGACATTACAACGGACTATATAACAGACAAAAATGATAAGATGACCGTATTTTTAAATACAAGACAGAATGGAATTGCTGCGGGACTTGATGTTTTTAAACGCGTTTTTGAAATTTTGGATGATAAAATATCCGTGGAACTTTTCTTTAACGACGGAGACGAAATTAAAAAAGGGGATAAACTTGCAAAAATTGAGGGCAGTGCAAATACGATATTAAAAGGAGAGCGAACCGCGCTCAATTATCTTCAAAGAATGAGCGGTATTGCGACCGAAACAAACGCCTACAAAAAAGCAATCGGAAATAATAAAGCCAAAATTGTTGATACAAGAAAGACGACTCCAAATTTTAGAATGTTCGAAAAATATTCGGTTTTGACGGGCGGAGGCAGTTTACACAGGTTTAACCTTTCTGATTGTGTAATGTTAAAAGATAACCACATTGCATTTGCGGGTTCAATAACAAAAGCGGTCGAAAAGATACGCGAAAAACTTTCACACGCACACAAAATAGAAGTGGAATGTGACACTCTGGAACAGGTTAAAGAGGCTCTAAATTGCAACGCAGATATTATAATGCTTGACAATATGACGCTTGAAGAAATAAAACAAGCCTGTGAATATATTTCGGGCAAAGCAATAGTTGAGGTTAGCGGAAACGTAAATTTGCAAACGATTTCGGACATTGCATCGTGCGGAGTTGATATAATTTCTTCAAGTGCGATTGTTGCAAAAGCATATCCTTTGGATTTGGGATTGGATAAATAAAATATCTTTAAAGGGGCTTGATATTTTTTGAGACATGTTATACAATGATAATGTAGTTAAAAAAACGGAGGTATTTTATGAAAAATTTATTCACCCGAGTAGGGGGGGGGCGTTAGGTTCCAAAAGTAGTGAGGATGCGGATTTAGGTCTTAAAAATTTTACCGACGCGTCAAAAACCCGTCACTTAAAGTCCGCATTGAACGCAGAGGACACCCCACCATGTCATTGCGAGGAGTGCGTTAGCACGACGTCGC
>JAFUZZ010000096.1 GCA_017476325.1 bacterium
ATTACATTATTATTATACAACATGTCTCAAAAAACTTCAACCCCTATTTGCCGGTTCAATATATATTAGACTACTTTTGTCTAATATGTGGCACACCCCTAATTAATATAAATTTTTCCTAAAAGTCTTTATCCGTTTGGCGTTTTGTAAATAATCCGTTTCCAGTAATTTATCAAGACTTGATTTGAAACTTTGTATCGCAATATCTATATTCGCATGATTAATATTTACCATATCATTTGCCATTTCACAATTTGACATCGCCAGGCGGGTAGTATCTCTGAATCCCGACGCCGCTAATGTTTTTGCAAACTCATCATTTTCGATATTTGCACACAGTGCCTGCGATACAACAAGCGGCAAATTTGATATCAATGCAACAGCTCTGTCATGTTCTTGCGGGCTCATAAAAATAACCGATGCTCCAAAATCATTAATGACCGACTCCAAACATTTAATGTCCCCACTCGCGGTATTTTCAAGCGGAGTAAAAATCCATTTTGCATCTTCAAACATTTCTGAAGAAGAATTTTCAAACCCTTGTTTTTCACTCCCTGCCATTGGATGTGCAGGAATAAATTTATAGTTATATTTTCTGTTTGTTAAAAATTCTTTAAGACTGCATACGTCAGTAACTATGGCGGTTTTATCAAGAATTTCGTCTATTTTTTCTAAAACCTCTAACGCCGCATTCATCGGAACACAAACAAAAACAACATCACAAGCTTTTAAAGCATTAAAATCTGATGTAACACAATCATGCCGGACATCATCGGAAATTCCGACAACATCATATTTTTTATCCATATAAATTCTTTTAAAAATCGACCCGCCTATTAATCCGAGTCCTATAACTCCGATTTTCAAATTAGAACTCCAAATATAAACAATATTTATTGTGCCAATTTCGCATTAACAAAAATTGTGCCGTCTTTCTCTGTCACTTCACCAAGTTGGAATTTGCAATTTGACGGTAAAAGAACCTCTTTTTGGAACGCAAAATCGTTTTTCATTCCGCGAGCATCATAATATTTGTTAATATCAATAGATTTTGCTGCCTTTTCCGTTCCGCCGTTTGGAACTTCAATCTTTAAAACACATTTCTTTTGTGATGCACGTGATGCTTCCGCAATGTCTTTTGATGTAGATGTTATTCTGTTTGGAGTGTAAAATCTGTTTGCGGGATTTGAAGATTTTGCTCTTGATAAAATATGTGTGATTTCTTCATCATCAATTATTCCGCGATAAATCGTCTTTTCCGCAATAGGTTGTCCTTTTACGGAAATGTATTTATCAATGTTTTTTGTTGATGTTTCAAGCGCGTGAGGCTCTTTCTTAACAAAACGTGAAATGTTTTCAACATATTCTTCTAATGCGGTAGTTAATTCCGCCTCCTTTTTAAAGTTAACATTTGCACCAAGAGTTGTTAACTTTGCCTCAGAACCTCTGAATCTGATAATGTCATCAAGAGAATAAAGTTTTAATTCATGCATTTCTTGCATTTGGAACAAATCTTTTGTTGAGAAAATATCTCCGCTTTGCTTAATTTTTGCCACCAAATCTTTTGACAAAAGCCCTGCATCTTCACATGCTTCGATTTTTGAACCCTCAACAAAACCTTTGCCGATGTTGATTTTTTTGAAATATTTATTGAAAAGTTCGCTAAGAGTATTTTTTACTCCCGCACTTTCTTTTGCGACTGTTTTTACTGATTTTAGAGCCTCGGTTGATTTTGCGGCAACACCTGCTTCGGTAAAAATTGATTTGGCAAACATGTCTCTTGCCAAAGGTGCAGCCTTAATAAATCTGTTTTCTAATGATTTTGTTGCAACCGGTGTGAATTTCGAATGTGCTAAACTTTGTGCTAAATTACCGACAACTTTTAAATTCATGCTCTAAAAAATCCTCTATATCTCTCGTATTTATATAAAGTATTTTTGTTAAAAAAAATTGCCTTTTTTTAAAAATTTTCCTCCCCCGATTTTTATAAATATTTTTTTATAATTTCAATAATAAACTCTTTGTTAAACTCTTTTTTGTAAGGTGAATTTGCAATCAATGTCTCGAAAGAATAGGTTAAATATTTTTTAACACGTTCAATATCGTTAGGATTTTCTTTTCCGGCTTTAAGGTTTAAAAGCGAATATATGAAATCTGATTCCGTATCGAGATTTTCAAGCGTCATGATGTTCAATTCCGTTTGAAGCATATCGTTTTTTTTAATTAATTTTTTCGTCGTTTTTGCAAGTTCCATGTGAACGGAAACTCTGGCAACCAATTCTTCGGGAATAATAGGTTTTCTTATATAATCCACCGCTCCCAATGCAAGCCCCCCCGCTATATATTTTGCGTCGGATAGCGCACTTACAAAAATTATAGGCAAGTCCTTAATTTCCTTATCACGCTTGATTTGTTTACAAAGCTGAAACCCGTTAACTTCAGGCATGTCAACTTCAAGTATTAACAAGTTTGGCTTTGTTTCCTTAATCAAAGGAATTGCAAAAATCGGTTTAACAATGCAATCAGTCTTAAACCCGGCTTTTGTCAAAACTTTATCCATTATGTTTAAGTTGGTTTGATTACCATCAATTATCATGACTTTTTTCATACAAAAATTCTAACAAAAAAATTTTTTTAAAAAAAGGTAAAAATAAAATCAAGATATATTTGAGTTTGATGTGTTAATTGTTAAGAAATGTAAAGTTGTGTTACCAAAATAGAGATAACAAGGAATAGTAAATATGTAAGGAAGAAATAGAGAGGTTAATAAAAATGACAGTAAACTTAAATGCAATAAACTTAACAATACTTCCTTACAACGACTTAAATAAAGATAAGAAAAATGAACGCGGTGAAAATTTTTCCGAAACATTAAAAGAAGAAGTCAAAAAGAATGTTGAAATTCTTGAAGAAAAGACCCCATCATACAATCTTAGAGGGTGGGAATATGTTTACAAAGGACTTCAAAGTTTAAACGGCTCAAATACAATAGACACTTATAGAACATTTATGGCAAATTCAGCCTACAAACGTTCAAAAATACTCTAAACATACACACAGCTATACATCACACACAAGACTCCACACAGATTTTATGGGAACAATTCCGACATCAAACAGTCGGGATTTTTTTTTGAATTATAAACCATGTTTCAAAAACTTCAAGCCTTATTTTTATTTGTGGTAAAATTCTTATATGGAAACAATACATGCAGCTATTACACATAACGACAACTATACCGAATATTGCGTCACGACAATGACATCTATAGTTGCTAACAAAACCGATGAAAACATTGTCTTTCATATAATTGACGGAGGGTTAAGCGAAGCTTCAAAACAAAAGATTTTAAAAGTCCCTGACTGCGAAGTCGTTTTCGACAAAGTAAATACGGACATGTTTAAACAATACAAACAGGCGGATTATTACCCC
This sequence comes from bacterium, assembly GCA_017476325.1. Lineage (GTDB taxonomy): Bacteria > Cyanobacteriota > Vampirovibrionia > Gastranaerophilales > Gastranaerophilaceae > QHMH01. Next base: position 3,434 of record JAFUZZ010000096.1, read on the forward strand.
GTAACTATTTTGTTTACAATGATTTTACCGGATATTGTTAATGTTGATAAACTGCTATATTTGGACTGTGATTTAGTTGTAAATTCGTCCCTTAAAGAATTGTGGCAAATGGATATTGAAGATAATTACCTGATTGCCGTTGAAGATGCAAACGGGGTTAAATACGCAAAAAAATTCGGGCTCAAAAAAGGCTCCAAATTCTTTAATACAGGAATGATGCTTATTAATTGTAAAAAATGGCGCGAAAATAATATTCCTCAACGAGCAATAGAAATCGCTCTTGAAAAAACAGGATCCGCATGGGGCTATGACCAAACTGTTTTGAACCAACTTTTCGAAGGGAATGTTAAATATGTTGACCTAAAGTGGAATTTGCAATACTGCCCTATTAATGTATATCCGACTTATGACTCAAAAGACGAATACAGAAATGCAATTAAATCCGCAAATATCGTACATTTTGTGGGCGATTATAAACCTTGGAAACAAGGGTTTTCATGTTTTTCGCCTAAAAACAAAGATTTTTTCAAATACCATGCAATGACATCTTACAGATGGAAAAATTATAAATCTTGGCTATTTTGGGATAAAATTCTTTCATACAGAGGAATTTTTGCGTACGTAAAACGCTATCCGCTATTTTTATTCAGAAAGAATTTTTGGTGCAGTATATTTTATTTTTTATCATTATAAAGGAGTGAAAAATGGTTAAATTTTTAGACTTATTCAACGTAAATGAAAGATTTAGAACAGATATTGACGCAGCAATTAAACGCGTTTTGGATAGCGGCTATTATCTTTTGGGAAATGAAAATAAAAATTTTTGTGAACATTTTGCAAAATTCTGCGGTGTAAAACACTGTATAGGAGTTGCAAACGGACTTGATGCTCTTACTTTAATCGTAAAAGCGTTTGATTTTGAACGAGGCTCCGAAATAATCGTTCCGGCAAACACATATATTGCAACAATTTTATCAATTTCTCAAAACGGACATATCACCGTTCTTGTGGAACCTGATATCAACACATACAATATTGACATCAATAAAATTGAACAAGCTATCACTCCAAAAACAAAAGCAATAATGGTTGTACACCTCTACGGTCAGGGTGTTGAAATCCAACCCGTATTAGACCTTGCAAAAAAATACAACCTTAAAGTTATTGAAGATTGCGCACAAGCACACGGCGCAACATACATCGGAAAGACGGAACGCGTAGGCTCTTTGTCTGATGCAAGTGCATTTTCTTTCTATCCCGGTAAAAACCTCGGCTGCCTTGGCGACGGCGGTGCTGTTACAACAAACGATGAAGAACTTGCAAACCGCATTACTGCTTTGAGAAATTACGGTTCTCATATTAAATATCACAATATTTATCAAGGCGTAAACTCAAGACTGGACGAACTTCAAGCCGCAGTTTTGGACGTTAAACTTCCGCACCTTGATGCGGATAACGCAAGACGCCTGGAGATTGCAAAATACTATAAAGAAAACATTAAAAATGACAAAATATCTTTACCGATTATACATTCAGACTCATCTCATGTGTTCCATGTTTTTGCGGTTCGTTGCAAAACCCGCGACGATTTACAAAAATATTTGGCGGATAACGATATTCAAACTCTTATCCACTACCCAATTCCGCCGCACAAACAAGAATGCTACAAAGAATGGAATGACAGAAATTATCCTATAACCGAAGAAATTCATAATACAATTTTAAGTTTGCCAATTTCTCCTGTCATGTGCGATAATGAAGTTGAGCATGTAGTAGAAATAATAAATAAATACTAAATTGACGGAAAAAACTTACATTTGTATAGATTTAAAATGTTTTTATGCCTCTGTTGAATGTGTTGACAGGGGCCTAAATCCATTTGACACAAATCTTGTTGTTGCCGATTCCTCACGCGGACGGGGCGGAATTTGTCTTGCCATTTCTCCGGCTATGAAAGCTCTTGGAATTAAAAACCGCTGCCGTATTTTTGAAATCCCGAAACAAACAGAATACATAACGGCAAAACCCAGAATGAAAAGATATATGGAAGTATCTGCTCAAATTTATTCGGTTTATCTCCGATTCGTTGCGCCGGAAGATATTCATATATACTCAATAGATGAATGTTTTATTGATGCGACACCATACATCCACCTTTACAACAAAACTCCAAAAGACCTTGCCGTTATGTTAATTGACGCGGTTATGAAGGAAACAGGAATTTGTGCCGCGGCAGGAATAGGAACAAATCTCTTTCTTGCCAAAGTTGCTCTTGATATTACCGCGAAAAAAACAGATGACCATATCGGATTTTTGAATGAAGAAGCGTTTAAAAAAACAATTTGGAACCATACCCCCATAACAGATATTTGGGGAATTGGCAGAGGAATTGCAAAAAGATTAAAGACATACGGAATTTATGATTTACAAGGCATTACAAAAATAAGAGAGGATGTTCTTTACAAAGAGTTTGGAGTTAATGCGGAAATTTTAATCGACCATGCTTTTGGAATAGAAACGTGTTCTATGAAAGATATTAAAAATTTTAAAAGCAAATCAAATTCAATATCCAACGGACAAATTTTGTTTAGCGATTATACTCTTCAAGAGGCATTCACCGTTTTAAAAGAAATGATTGACATGCTGACTTTGGAACTTACAGAAAAAAACATGGTCACTAATTCAATATTTTTGAGTATAGGATATTCAAACCACGAAATCCCGCACACCGGAGGTTCTAAAAATTTGGGGCGATATACGGATAAATATTCGGAATTAATAAAGGCGTTTCAAGAACTTTATTTTTCAACAACAAATCCAAATTATCTGATACGCAGAATTAACGCCGGTTTTGGAAACATTATCCCAAAAGACCTTGCTCTAACGCAGCTTAACCTTTTTAAAGAACCTAAACAAGAAGATAAAGAGGAAGTCTTGCAAAAAACAGTTAATAAAATAAAAACAAAATACGGTAAAAATGCAATATTGCGCGGAATAAGCTATCAAAAAGAAAGTACGGCAAAAATCAGAAACAAACTGGTCGGAGGTCATAATGCGGAATAAAATGCCAACATCCGAAAGGGCAAAGCAATTCATGCCGTTTGCCGCTCTTCGCGGATATTATGATTTAATCAAACAATGCGAAAAAGTTAAAGAACCTAAAAAGGAACTTTTGGATAAAGATGCCGAAGAAATTTCAAACGTTTTAAATACGTTACAAAAAGGCGATTTGGTGGAAATAAAATATTATAATACAGATGCCTATGAAGAAATTACCGGCATGATATCGGAAATTGATAAAAATTATGAAGTTTTGTCAATAATAAAGACAAAAATAAAATTTTGTGATATTATAAAATTACAAAAAGTCGACTAAATAAAAATAGGGATAGTTAAAAGTGTCAGAAAACGTAACTTCAACAACAAATACAGAAATGACAGGAGCAACAAATCCGGCAAGAGACGGTGTGCCTACATTGTTTTCAAGATATTATTCTTGGTTAACAAGCAGCATTAACCTTTATAATATAACAATAGGATTGGTTGTTAATAATTTCAGTATTTTCGGAGAATCCGAAGTTAATCCGAACATTCCGCAATCAAAAGGAATTTACGTTAAGGCGCTTGAGGTTATCGCGTTTGGGATTATTCGTACAAACTCAGATGACATTTCTCTAAATTATAAAGAATACGTTGATTACCAAATCAACGCGTTTGAGGCACTTTTCGGAACAAAAATAGAACGGGAAAATCCCAAGTTTAGAAAAACATACGAAACTTTGTTTGAACTTCAGGATTTAGACAAGGACGGTAGATTAGGAATTAAGGATTTGGCAGTTTCACTTGCATATTTGGACATGCAAGACGGTATTTTAAACGGCAGAATCAGATACGAAGATGCTATCAGCCTTGGTGAAGATATCAACACCGAATCAGGCAGATTAAAAATGAAACGCGACTTAATAAAATTAAACAGATTATTATATGGAGTATAACAAATCAAATAAAAAAATAAAATCAAAAGCGGGTAAAATATTTAGATTTCCCCGCTTTAATTATTATTAAGACTATTTACTGACTTATTTGTCTGATTTTAAAATCAAATTATTTCCCAAAATTGTATCAATGGCAAATGTAAATCCATCATGTTCAACGTCTTTTGTAATATAGGATGATGCGTCTTTAACTTCCTGCATAGAGGCCTCTGTTGAAATTGCAAGACCGCCGTTTTGTCTTAAATAATCCATCAAGCCGACATCTTCTCTTGAATATCCGAAAGCAGCGGCATTTTCAATATTTACACCTAAATTTTCCGCCAAATATCTAACAGCATTTTCTTTTGTTGCATCTTTGATATTAATATCAAAGAAATTTTGTGCAACATCTTGGATGTTCAAAGATTTTGAATAATGACGTCTTAAATATCGTTTAAAAATATCCAAATTGTGAGCGTCTTTTCCGTATATTCTTATTTTTGAAATTTTAATGTCTTTAGGCAAATCCGAAAATCTGTCAATAACAACAGGAACATCAACCAAATCAGGAATATTTGAATTTCTGAATACATAAACCTGTCCGCGTCTGTAAAACGCAATTTTAATATCTTGTGTGTATATATAATTAAAACTTTTAAGTTCACAATAGACTTTATACAAATGAACTTTGTCAATCGGTTTTTCGTAAATAATTTCACCATCCGCGTTTTCAATTTCAGCACCGTTTTGAGTAATATAATATTTACTGTTCAAATCAAGAACTTCCGAAACACGTTTAGCCTCTCTAAAGGTTCTGCCGGTTGTAAAAATCAACGGAATATTATGAGATTTTAAATTTTTAACACTTTTATAAATACCATCTCTAAATTCAACATTGGCATAATTTTCAGGAACCAAAATTCCGTCAATATCAGTGAACACTGTTTTAATTTCATTTTTATATTTTCCAAGCATGCTCATAATCGGATAATATATATTTCCAACTGCATAAGCAGGTTTTCTTAAAACATCTTCTTTCTCAATGTTTTCCTCAGAAACTTCTGTCGGATAGTTATTTCGCACAACATCATTTTGTTCAATAATAATATTTTTAGCTTTAGAAGAATTTACAACAGGATTATACGTCGGGATTTGGATTGTTCTGTATAAAAAATCATCATCCTGCGCAAAAACGCCGGACTGAATTGCCAAACCACATAATAAACTTGCAAAAACAATCTTCTTCATTATATTATCCTTTTATTTATTTTCTAACTCTGATAATTTTTTATATAAGTCTTTCTGTTCCGGAGAAAGATTTTTAGGAACTACCACTTTTATTTTTACCATTAAATCGCCAAAATTACCATCTTTTTTTGGAAGTCCCATATTTTTTAATCTTAAAGTACCGCTTGAAGTTTCGGGCGGAATTTTAACATTAACACAGCCATGCAATGTTTCAACAGATTTATTGCACCCGAATACCGCCTGACTCGGGGTAATTTCAACCTCTCTTGTCAGTGCATCGCCATCGACGGAATACGTTTTATCTTTAATATTAATTGTAAAATATAAATCACCCTTTTGTCCTGATTGTGAAACTTTACCCTCACCTTTTAATCGGATTTTTTGTCCCTGAACGACACCCGTCGGAAGTTTTACATTAACATGCTTTTGTTCGGAAATAATACCTGTTCCGTTACAGTGCGGACAATACCCATGCCCGTCACAATAAGGACATTTTTCCATAACCTTAAAATTAACGGACAAAGGTTTCTTGTCAAACAAGTCTTTCGCTGTAACGTTAAGAGTTTGTTTAATGTCTAAATCTACCTTTTTAGCATGGCGAGAGGTTGCGGCTGATTGTTGCTCAAAACCTGAGCCAAAATCCTGAAAATTAAATCCGCCGGTGCCAAATCCGCCTTGTGATGATTTTGTACGTCTTGACGATGCTGCACCCGCGCCCATTAAATCGCCAAAAAGAGAACTAAAAAAGTCGGAAAATCCGCCCATATTTTCAAAGTGAATATTTTGTCCGCCGCCAAAACCAAAATTTTCAAATCCCGGAGGCGGAGTAAAATTAGCACCGTCTTGCCAATTTGCGCCTAAATTATCATATCGTTGACGTTTTGTTTTGTCGGATAAAACTTCATACGCTTCGTTTATATCTTTGAATTTTTGTTCTGCATCTTTTGTTTTATTAACATCAGGATGATATTTACGCGCAAGTTTACGATAAGCGGACTTTATTTCGCTTTCCGTTGCATCTCTTTTTACACCTAATACTTCATAATAATCTTTATATTTCATAACTATATAATAATATAAAAAATTGAATTTTCGCTATAAATTAATTATTTTTTAACACTTTAAATAATACTTTTTTTCAATCTTTCACTTCTGTTTTCGCTAAGAATATTTTTAAGTTTCATAATCGCCTGAGCGTGAAGCTGGCAAACGCGGGATTCGGAAATTTCAATAGTTTCACCGATTTCTTTAAGCGTCATGTTTTCATGATAATAAAGAACCATAATCATTCTTTCGCGTTCAGGTAATCTTGCAAGAGCGTATTCAAGTTGTTTTTTGGAATCTTTTTCTTCCATAGCCTCTTGCGGAGTCAAACGGTTTGTATCCTGAATAGTATCAATGACTTCTACACTTTCGTCACTTGAGCCTTTTTTGTCATATATAGAAGTGATTGTTGTATCTTCAGCGAGAACCTGATCAACTTTTTCTTTTTCCCAACCCAAAACTTGAGATATTTCACGCGAAGTTGGCTGGCGACCTAATTTTTGTTTTAAATCTTCCTGAACGGTTTTAACGTCTTTAATTTTCTTTCTTGCCGTTCTTGGTAAAAAGTCTTGAGAACGAACTTTATCAATTATATTTCCGCGAATTCTCATCAAAGCATAGGTTTCAAAACTTGCACCATGCTCAGGAGAATACTTTTCAACAGCGTCGATAAGACCCTCAACACCGTAGCTTGAAATATCTTCAATGGAAAAAGTAGGAGGAAGAGCAACTTTGACACGCCCAACAACGTATCTGGTTAAATATAAATATTGAACAATAATTCTATTTCGATATTCTTTGTTAGATTTATTATTCAAATATTTATCCCACAGTTCTTTTAACTCGGCATCACCGAGTTTTTTAACATTTGAATACGAGTTGTTATCAAGCCCCTGACTCATTTCCCACCTAAATTTACAATTAACTTACATTGTAATTGTACAATTTTAGGAATTTTTTTCATCATTTAAATGGTTGATATTATAAAACTTTTTCTTGTAACTCTTTAACTTCATACTTTAATCTGTTCAATTCACATGTAATCGGATCCGGAATTCTGTTGTGCATTAAGACGCCTTGTTCATCATCGTATATTTTTTGAACGACAATACGTCCCGGAATTCCGACAACTGTTGCATGTTCAGGAACATCGTTCACAACGACGGAACCTGCGCCGACTTTAGCATAATTTCCGAGAGTAATATTACCTAAAACGGTGGCATTCGCTCCGACAACCACCCCGCGCCCGAGTGTCGGATGACGTTTTTCTTTTTTTGAACTTGTACCGCCCAATGTCACACCCTGATATAAAAGGACATCATCGCCTATAATTGCCGTTTCTCCGATTACAACTCCCATACCATGATCTATAAAAAAACGTCTGCCTATTTGTGCCCCGGGGTGAATATCAATCCCTGTTAAAAATCTCGAAAAAGTTGAAATCAGACGAGGGATTACAGGAAGTTTCATTTTCCAAAGTTTGTGTGCAATCCTGTGCAAAAGAAGAGCATGAAACCCCGGATAGCAAAGAATTACATCCAAAAGATTGTCTGCCGCAGGATCTTTTTTATAAATTATTCCAATATCTTCTTTTAACGTTTGAAATATTTTACTCATTAAACAACTCCGTTGAAATGTATCTTTCTCCGGTATCGCAAATAACAGTAACAATGCGTTTCCCGCTATTTTCAGGTTTTTTGGCAAGTTCTAAAGCCGCAACAACATTTGCACCGGAAGAAATTCCGCACATAATACCCTCTTCTTTTGCAAGACGACGCGCCATTTTTATTGCATCATCACCTTTTACGGTAATAAAATCTTTATAAACATCACGTTCAAAAAGTTCCGGTAAAAAGTTAGTACCTATACCTTGAATTTTGTGAGAACTTGGTTTTCCTTGAGAATATAAAGGACTCTCATAAGGTTCAACCCCATAAACATCAACCCTGCAGCCTAAACTATTAAGACCTTTCGCTACACCTACGGTAGTTCCTGATGTTCCTATGCCCGCAACAAAGATATCCAAGTTTCCGTCTGTATCTTCAAATATTTCTTTCGCCGTAGTTTCAAAGTGAGCCTTAACATTTGCGGGATTTGCAAACTGCATCGGCATAAAAGAATTCGGGGTTTCTTCAATTAATCTTTTTGCCTCATCAACTGTTCCCTGCATACCTTTAGCAGCAGGAGTCAATACAAGTTTTGCACCATAACCCGCAATCATTTTTCTTCTCTCCTGTGACATACTCTCAGGCATAACAACTGTTAGTTTTAACCCCAAGACCGCACAACACATTGCAAGTCCGATACCGGTATTTCCGCTTGTCGGTTCAATAATCATTGTATCCTTATTTATTTTTCCATCATCAAGACCTTGTTTCAAAATGTAATATGCAGCCCTGTCTTTAACTGATGCAGACGGATTTTGAAACTCCAATTTTACCAACACTTCCGCACCTGTATCGTTAAGTTTAGTCAAACGAACAAGCGGTGTTTTTCCTATTAATTCTAAAACATTATTATATATCATTACTCTACCTCCACTTTAATAAAATTTCTTTTTCCCGATTGTAGCACTCCGTCTTTTTCAAAGACATAGGACATATCGGCAATTTTTTCACCATCAAACTTAACTCCGCCGCCTTGAATAAGACGTTTGCCCTCTCCTCGGCTTTGGATAAATTTAACCTGTTCCAAAACGTCAAGAATTTTGGCGCCTTTTTGCACCTTAATTACTTGAATATCTTGTGGAATTCCTTTATTTGAAACAACATTGATAAACTCGGATTTGCCGTATTCGGCACCATCAACGCCACAATATTCTTTTGTTATCGTATAAGCCAAATCCATTTTAATATCGCGCGGATTTGCACCTTGTTTTAACTTTTCTTCAAGTTCATTAATAGTATCAACAGGAGTATCTGTTAAAAGCGTGTAATATTTTATAATCAATTCATCAGGAATACTCATCAATTTACCGAACATATTTTTTGCATCTTCCGTCAAAGAAATGCAGTGTTCAGGGTAAGTTTTAGACATTTTTTTAACACCGTCAGTACCCTCAATAAGAGGTAAAAGCATTACCATTTGCGGATTTTCCTTTCCGTACGCCTCTTGAATTTCACGTCCCAAAAGCACGTTAAAGCGTTGGTCGGTTCCGCCAAGTTCAATGTCGGCATCAACGACAACTGAGTCATAAGCCTGCATTAGCGGATAGAAAAACTCATGAATTGCAATCGGTTTAGCCTCAGCCATTCTTTTTGCAAAATCATCACGTGTAAGCATTTGGGCAACAGTCAAATTTGACGCTAATTTTAATGTATCAGTAAAAGATAATTTATGTAACCAATCGGCATTGTTAACAATTTCTGCGTTTTTAATGTCAACGATTTTTGACATTTGATCAAAATAGGTTTTAGCATTTTCATCAACCTGTTCTTTAGAAAGCGCGGGACGGGTTTCGGATTTTCCGCTCGGATCGCCAACCATCGCAGTTGCTCCGCCGACAATTAAAACTATTTTGTGTCCCAATCGTTGAAACTCTCTCAATTTTCTCATAACTACACTATGACCAAGATGTAAATCGGGACGAGTAGGATCCATTCCGAGTTTTACTCTGAGAGGAACATTTTTTTCATGTGCATATTGTAACCTTGCCGCAAGTTCTTTAACCCCTCCGGGCAATACATCCGCGCCCTTGGCAAGTTGTTGAGCCTGTTTTAAAAATTCCTCTTTTATTTCCATTCCGTTTTCTCCTTTATCACTTACATGTTTATTATATAACAAAGGCAAAAAAAAAGAGGCTTTTAGAAAATAGCCTCCGGAATGCAATAATTTTTTTGAATTCCTCGATGTGTGTGTTGTGTGTGATAGTATCTCTCGTGTTTACATGTATATAAAGTATTTTTATATACTAAAATTTCAAAAGTATATACTTTTGTTACAAAAGTTAATATATTTCATCATGGATGGTTTTGTCACCAATAACTAAAGCAAACTTACGTTATACAAAGAGGATGCCCTCTTGGACATCCTCACAGTTTTTATTCTTGGCAGAGTGCTCAATTACCTACACAAACGGCTCTGTAATTGTCAATGCTGTCGTTGTCTCGACTGCCGCGCTGCCTGAAGCCACTGAGGAAGTACACGCCGTACGCGTTACGCTCATTGCCTTCAACTAACTCCGAAGACCAAAACCAACCGTTACATCCGAGTCCGTTAGTCGAACAGGTTGATTGAAGCGTTTGTAGTTCTGATACTGTTGGTAGTCTTAGTCCTTGAGATTTACAGTATTCCTTTGCTCCGTCTTGGTAACTGTTGATGGTATCTCCATTTGAAAGTGTAGTGGAAACTGCATCGCCCCAGTCACTACTATTCATTGTTGGTGTAGTCCAATAATCTCCGATTTTGGAAAGCGTTACATCATCATTTATTTTACATGTTGATGCACTTGATGCATCACATGCTGATAGTGCATCTGCTGTTTTTTCGGCAACTGTTTTTTCTACTGCAGGTGTTGTTGAACCTGTTTCACCGTCAAAAAGTTTATGATGAGCCAAAATATACGCCCCGCAATCAAGCCCCGTACTGCATGTGTCACTTTCACCGAGTGCTTTAAGTCCGTTTGGTGTAAGGTTCATCGTAAACCTGTCTTTGCCCTCTTTGTTAGGTCCTTTCTTTCCGTTTGTGTCGATTGTGAGTGTGTCACAAATGTTATCTGTGCATGACTCGTCAAATGTTCCGTATTTGAATTGTGAGCCGTCGGTTAAGCATACATCAGGAGTAAAGTTTGGATTTTCCGTATCGCATCCTGTTGTTTTAAGATGGCTTTCG
>JAFUZZ010000097.1 GCA_017476325.1 bacterium
ATCAAACACAACGGACACCTCTCCATGTCATTACGAGGAAATCGCAGATTTCCGTCGTAATCCTATGACTGCATTCTCCCTCGCCCATTGTGGGGAGAGGGTTGGGATGAGGGGCTTCACACTTGCTGAGGTTCTAATCACCCTCGGTATAATCGGCGTTGTTGCGGCACTTACAATTCCAACTCTGATGCAAAAAACGAATGAGCGCGAAACCGTATCAAAGGTTAAAAAAGACTACGCTATGTTATCAAATGCCCTAAAATTGGCAAAGGCAAATGACGGAAAATTTGAAGGAACAACAGCACAGGACTGGTATGATTATCTTAGTCCGTATTTGCTTATAAGAAAATATTGCGGTAGCGGACAAGGATGTTGGGCTGATACGAAAATAAAATCTTTGGATGGTACAGAATGGATAAATATGGACAGAGTAGGCTATTATATTAAAGCAATGCTTAATGACGGTCAATCAATGCAGGTTTATGCCGCAACATCGGGGTCTCCTGAGATTAGACTGGATATAAATGGTGTTGCTGGTCCAAATGTTGCGGGCATTGATATTTTTACATTTGGAATAGATCCTCAAAGTGGTGATTTTAAATATCCGCTACGTGGAAACCCTGACCAAGAAAACTATCCTGATGACGGAGATATAATTCAAGGTTGTGATAAAAAATTAACAGGCTCTTATAATGGAGGAAGTTGTGCCGGATGGATTTTCTATAATGAAAATATGGACTACCTGCACTGTGACGACCTTTCATGGAACGGCAAAACGAAATGTGATTAAATAAACAATTTTCGCGGGCGGGCAATCTTTTGTCCGCCTGTAGTTTATTTTGCCGTACCGATTTGGTTCCCGTTTTCGTCGTATATAACATTGTTTATTGAATGCGCTATTAGGTTTCCTTGATAGTCAAATCTAAAATGCTCATCCTTGTTTACACTCAGACTCGTCAAAATTAATTTGCCCTGCATATTGTAACGGTACCCCCGATGTGGGTAAAGATTTGTGTTTTTGTCATAAAGGTCAATATAGATAAGGTTTTTGTCCTTGTCATAAATATATGCCTTATCAAGTTCGTTTTTGTATTGAACGGTTATTCCGATTATGTTATTGAAATTATCGTAAGAGTAAACCATCTTTTCAATATTGGTTCCGCGTTTAAAAAAATAAGGAATGTTCGCATCCAATTTGAATTGCGGAATATCGCTGAAAACATATTCTCTGGCGGTATTTGTGTTATATTTTACTCCGCCCTCTATTGTTGCCGCAAAAACTCCGCCAGAAATCAGTAACATTAAAATCGTTGCAATTATTTTTTTCATATTAATCTTCCATTTCTTTTCTTATTTCAAAAAACTTGTCTTTAATTTCCAAAAACGCATCTACTATAATTGGGTCAAACAGAGTTCCTTTTCCCTCTTTAATGATTTCTGCGCATTTGTCATTATCAAATGCGGGTTTGTATATTCTTTTTGTACTTAGCGCGTCGTAAACGTCGGCAAGAGCCATTATTCTTGCGGCAAGCGGGATTTCATCCCCTTTTAGTCCGTTAGGATATCCGCTTCCGTCATAGCGTTCATGGTGGCAGAGTGACATAACCATGCCCATTTCTATGAAAGAGTTTGTTCCGAATTTTGAATGCACTTCTTTTAGGGTCTCATACCCGATTGTCGTATGTTTTTTTATCTTTTCAAATTCTTCTTCACTTAACTGTCCCTGTTTAAGCAATATTGTGTCGGAAATCCCGACTTTGCCAATGTCATGCAAAGGACTTGCGTGGACAATGTTTTCAATAAATTTCTTATTAATCAAATGTGAATAAGGTGAATTTAGGGCAAGTTGTTCGGATAAAATTTTGCAATACTGTTGGACACGCTCAAGGTGTTTACCCGTATCATCATCGCGTGATTGGGCAAGTTTTGCAAGAGAAAATATTGTTTCCATTTGGGTATCTGTTATTTGTTTGATGTAAGAATTTATATCAAACACCATTTTGTTAAATGATTTTGCCATAAGACCGATTTCATCATCGGTTTTAACTTTCAGTGGTTTAAAATCCTGATCTTTAAAGTTTACAAAATTTGCCATACGCAATGAAATCTTCATGACCGGTTTTATAAACATTCGTTTTAAAAACACTATCAATACGGTGTAGATAATAGAGAGGCATATTGTCAAAAATAATACGGTCATCATAACATTATGGATGATTTTATTTCGTACAACATTAAAGTCCAAGTCTGCACCGACAAGGGCAATGGGTTTATCGTTTTTGTCATACACTGCGGCGTAGCTTGTTATAGTGTGTCCCATAAAATTTTTTATTATAAAAACTTCATGGGAATCTTTTCCGTTGAAAACATCTTTTTCTATTTGTGAAATTTGCCAGTCAACGACGCTTCCAAGTTCTCTGCCTTTAAGATTATTGTCGGATTTGCCGTCAACGTAGAACAAAGTTGTTAATTGATTTGTTTTAAAATTAGGAACATAAACATAGAGGTATTTTAGTCCAAAATGTTTGCAAATTGAAACAAGTGTTGCAAGCTGCTCGTAGTATTCCTGATTTTTACCTTTTGTTAAATAATCTTTTACAGGCATGTTGTAGAGCGAATAAGCGGCGCTTCTTGCACAACTTTCTGTTAGTTGTTTATAGTTGTTTTTTGCGGCGTTAATGCTGTAGTATTCACAACATATAAAAATTACGACTCCTAAAATCAGGATTACCGCAATAAACCCCAGCGTTATTTTTGTGGCAAACGAATTTATTTTAAACCGTTTCAAACTGAACCTCTATCCTACATTATAATTTTAAATGTTGTATCGAAACTTGTCAACCCCATGATTGGAACCAACAAAAACAGCCTTTTTCGAATTTTTCGACTCTCGTTTTTCCTAAATTACTCGATTTATTCACTCGAAAAATTCGGGCTGTGTGTGCCTATTTTCTAACTTTTTATAATTCGGGTCCGTATTTTTGATTTTTCTTAACATAATCATCAAGCGTTTTAAAATTCGGGATAACCCCATATTTTTCAGGATTTATTGTCCAAGGTGCATAGGGTTCAAAATCGTTTACCGTCATTAACGATGTCCTAAACCTTTCAAAGTCTTTGAACTCTGTTTCTAACATCTCAATAAAATCTTTTGTTTCTTGTTTGCTTTTATCGTCTTGAAACGGAACTTCAGCAAAATATAATAATGTCGGGATATTCTTTTCCTTAATATATTTGAGTGTCTGTAACAAATCGTCGTTTGTATATCCGAACATTTCGCCCTTGTGTTCAATCCTTAAATCTTCGTTTCCAAATTCAGGGGAAATTATTATTTGACTGTCATCTCCAAGATTATTTTTTACGGCGTCAATAAATTCAAATGTAGGAAGCCCGAAACACTCAAATTTAACGTTTAATTTGTTAGGCATTTCTTTACCCATTATCTCAAAGACTTTAATAATATTATCTTGATTTTTCGGATAAGGATCGTAGCAAAAATAGAAAGTCCCCACCCCATAATCTCTGTTATATTTGAGTAGTTCTTGCGCAGTAATTTCAGGATTTCTTAATGTAATTTTATTTCTTCCCGTAAGTTGTTTTACGGCATTAAACCCTCCTCCGCACCATGTACAGTTTCCGGGACATCCTCTGCCGAGACAACACACTACCGTTGACTGCTGTTCCAATACAATAGCTGTATTTTCATTTTCAACATTCAGTTTGATTGGCAAATGTAAATAAGTATTCGCATCTTCCAAAAACCTTAACCCGTTGAAATTATAACTGTTTAATTCTTCTTCGTTCGCAAACCAAACATCATTATTTTTAATAACTTTACCATTTTTTCGCCATAAAAGATTTGGAACATCACTCAAATCCCATTCCCCGTTTTTAATAAGGCTAACCAGCTTTACAACCGGTTTTTCGCCCTCGCCTTTAATTATCGCATCAATAAAATCGTATTTTTGTAAAATATCTTCCGCAAATGCAGAAGACGTATAGCCGCCAAGAAAAATAAATGTTTCGGGCAATTCTTCTTTTATACGTTTTGCAACCATAAGAGAATCGTAAGTCTGATAGTGCCAGTGCAGAGATATTGCAACAATTTTTATATTATTTTGCTTAATGTATTTTCTTATATTAAATCTAAAATTTTTAACTTTTTCCAACCCATAATGAATAATCTCAGGGTTAAAACCATGTTTATAAAGTTCGTTACACATGGAAAAAACACCCATGGCAATAACATTAACCCATAGTTTATACGTATTGTTTGATAACTGTATAAAATTGGGAATATGTAAAAACAGACAATCGGTTTGCGGTTTATTGTTCATCAAGGTTATTATACAACATAAAAAATTGTTTTGTCCATTTTTGTATAATAAAGGAAGGTGACTAAAAAGCCAAATCGTCATTTGGCAAATTCAGGGTGACAAATTCTTTCAGTTGGGAGGCTTTTACGTCACAATCTTCTCTATAAATATATTTTTTAGACATTTGGAACTGTTTTATCAGTGTGCCGTAAACTCACATTCTTATGCAACATATTGACCGTATTGACCTAATTGTTGAGCAATTTCTTGTTCTTGTTTTGCTTTTTCAGAAGCATCCTTTTGAGCTTGTGTCGGAACACCAAATGTTTTCTTAACAGTATTATCAATTGGTTTTGAAATCTTACTGCTCAAGAACATTACACCGGCAAATCTCATTGCACCACCCAATAATCCTTTTGCCTTGCTTGTATTTTCGCCTAAACCGATGCTTGCTACACTACCAACTTTTTTAAGAACGTTTGCCAATGCACCTGCTGATTTTAAGTTTTTCAAGCTTGCCAATGAATAAACTGCGGCACCTGCACTTGCCATACCTATTGCCCAAGATGCAGCAGAAGAAACAAATTCAGCAGCAACTGTTCTAACCTTTTTACCCTTTGGAGCGTCTTGTGCTTCGTTAAAGTTTTGCGGCAAATATGTTGCTCCCAATGCAATACCGAACAAGGTTCTGTCGTTTACACAATTTCCGATTGATTCTGAAAGAATTAACGGTGATTGTTGAACAAATCTGCCGATTTTTGTTTGTGCGGATTGTCCATCCATACTCGCGAATTTTTTAAGAGTTTCACCCAGGTTTCCTTTTGTTCCCGGAGCCCAGCCTCTTACTTTAACGTTTTGTGCAAATTCGAATGTTTTTTCTCCGATTTTTCCGGCTTTTACTCCGTCAAAGAATTTCAACATATCTTCTGTTGTTTTCAAACCATGATTTGATTTGATTGCGTTCATTAATTCTGTTGAAAATTTAAAACTTTCTCCGACAGTTTCTTGATTAAACAATGCTCTTGCGGTTTCGGAAACTGTTTTTCCGCAAATTTTTGCATCTTTTCCAACCAACGCTTCAAGATATTCTGTAAATTTTGCCTCATTACCGCAATTTTTTGCAATACCGTTCAAAATTTCTGATGATGTTAATGAGAAAATCCCTTTTGGACCCAAAACAGTCATCTTTGCCATTTGCATTTTAGGTTGAACTCTGTTTGATTTTGAAGTTACATTCTTAATGTCTTTTACAAGTTCAGAATTTTTTAAAGGATTTTTTTCCGCGATTTTTTTACCAAACTCAACAATTTTGTTGTAAACTTTACTATTTTTTAGAACAGTATCAACTTTTTCTCCGGCTTTCCAAATTCCGTTAATGTTTTTATTAACAGCCAAAGTTACACCAACAACCGTTGCTACTGATAAAACTGCGGATATTACACTTTTTTTAACTTTTTGTGTGTCAACTTGTTTTGCTTTTTCTACAATAGCATCAGCCGCATTGTCAACTCTTTCGTTGATTTCAAAACTATCGTTTGCAATAGCTTGTTGACCGTATCTGTAAGGTAAATTGGCAACATTATAACCGTTTTGCATCATTGGCATTGTTGTAAATTGTCTTGCCGCTGCGTTGTTAATTTGTGTATAATCTGATGCCATTTTTGTTCTCCAATAAACCTCTATATTATTATAAAGAGTTTTGAAACATAATAATTGCCATGTTTTTACCCAATTGTAAACTTTTGTAAATATCGTATATTTGGTTGATTTCAAAAAAATTTTCATTAATAGAATAGAGGTAGGCGAGCAAAAACAGGAGGAGAAGTCATGGCTAATATAAACGGCTCAATAATTTCCGGAGTTTCAAACGGATTATTAAACACATATTCCCAACTTGCAAACATAGCAGGCAGTGGCGGAGTAACACTTTCAAGCATAAATAAGGCGCGAACAAACTCCGAAAACGCCTCAACATTAAACCAATCTTTTGCATCGTATATAGAGACAAATTTTACAAATCTTGATAAAAATCATGACGGAAAAATATCCCCTGATGAAATGCAATCTATGTCAAGCATGCTAAATACGGGGGGATTAACCTCTGCTCAATTAACACAACTCGGCACGGCAACAGGGTTATCTCAAGATACAATTTCTCAAGTGCTTGCACATTTTGCCGACATTGATAAAAACCATGACGGAAAAGTTACATCCGCAGAAATAAATTCTTATAACGCAGAATCTTCAAAAATGAAACTTGCCGACGAATTTAGGATGAAAGCAGCGTCAGATATGTCTATGTTTTACGGCAGTGAGTCATCAGATACGAGTACAAAATCGTTAATGTCGTTTAAATATCTCGACTAAATCTCATATATGCAAAAACGAGGGAGACTAAAAGCAGTCTCCCTCAAAGTTTTGTTATAAATTCGGGATTATTCAATACAAAAAGCGCCTAAATCGGAAGCCCAATTCGCTGTGGCGTTTTCATTTGAACCTTCATCATGAGTATTTCTTCCTGTTGGACCTTCAGCAAAATCAAAGAAGTAAGAGCCTTCCCAGTTAAAAGCGTCAGATGACCAATAAATTCCTGAAGAAGGTATTGCGTCTGGATATTCATCTCTTTTTGCATAAAGCTGTGCATATTCTTCTCTTGTAGGCAGCCTTAGACCTTTTGCCGCACAAGCATTTTTTGCCCCCGTCCAGTAGTCTGAGTTCCATCCATGCTGCATTGAATAAGATTCTTCTATTGTTGCGGATGTCACAGTATCAACTTTTGCAACAAAAGAATCTCCTATACTATACCCCGTTGAACCGTCTTTTAATGTACATGTCTCTCCGTTAGTTCCTACAGATAAACAATACGTTGGTTGACTTTTGCATGAACCGCTTTTCAAATAGTTTCCGTCCTCGCACTCCGTGCAGCTTACCCCGTTTGATGTCTGACAGTGTAAAGATGTTTTGCTTACGCACTCATTGTCAACAAGCAAGTTTTCTGTTGTACACTTCGTGCACGTGGTACCTGAATACGTATCACACGTATTTTCTCGAATATCTTTGCAACTGTTTCCGTTGTTTTGATACCCGTTCTGACATTGTGAACATTGTCCGTTCTCGTACGCCGTACAGTTGTTAATCAGTCCGTCAAACAGTTTGTGATACGTCAAGATATATTTTCCGCAATCTAATCCGCCATCGATTGTTCCGCAATACTCACTTTCACCCTGTGCGATTAGCCC
>JAFUZZ010000098.1 GCA_017476325.1 bacterium
AAAGACGCGGATTTAGGTCTTGAAAATTTTAATGGGGCATCAAAAACCCGTCATTCTGAAACGCCGAAGGCGGGTTCAGAATCTGTTAATGACCGTCATTCCAATTCCGCATCGAACGCAACGGACACCTCTCCATGTCATTGCGAGGGTTCGAAGAACCCGTCGCAATCCTATGACTTAGGAAATCCAAGACAATCCCAAACGCGTATTAAAACCTGTCATTCTGAAACGCCGAAGGCGGGTTCAGAATCTGTTAATGCCCACGATTTAAAACCCACATTAAACGCGAAAGATACCCTTTGTATTGGTGCGCTCCTGCACCGCCAGCAAATTTTTGATTGGAAACATCATGCTTTAGTGTTAATATCTTACGTCAAAAATTTGCGAAATAGGCGGTTTCTTTTGGTGCCCCTCAGGGGCTTTACACTTGCGGAAGTCTTGATTACCCTCGGCATCATCGGTGTTGTCGCGGCACTTACAATTCCGACACTGATTTCAAACAACAACAAACGTATTGTTGAAACTCATTTACAAGAAGCTTCAAGTACACTTCAACAGGCGTACAAAATGTCCCTGGTTGATTATGGTTTAAATCATGAAAGAGAGGGATTTACTCCTAATGATGCTGATGCGGCATTAGAAATGTTTAACAAATACTACGTCCCTTATATCAAATTTAATCAGGTAAAGAAAAGCGCAAATGGTGTTTTTGGATATTTACCTAACGGCTCGGTTTTGTATTTTAGAAAAAATGGTAATCTGACAGATTGGGGAAATACCTATTGCATTTTGTGTATTAAAGAAAAAGATTGTTTAGAAATAGATGAGGAAACAATAAATACCGGAGTACTTTCAAATGGTAAAGGAACATTTGTGTTTTATACATCAGGCAATGTTCCAACGTATGCTGCTAAGCATAAAACAAGAGATCAGCTTCTTGCAGATTGCGGTTCCGGTGCGGCAGGAGAGTCCTGTACCTGGTTAATATTTGATAACGGTTGGAAAATCCCTGACGATTATCCGATTAAATTTTAAAAACTAACGGCGGACTCAAAAATCCGCCGTTTCTTTACAATTTTGACAAATCCGTTTTTTTATTGTTTAATGTAAACATCTTGGGGATTTAGATGTACATTAAAAAACTGGAAGTTGATAACTTCAAATCTTTTGCCAATAAAGTCGATATCCCTCTATTAAAAGGGTTTACGACAATAACAGGGCCGAACGGTTCGGGCAAAAGCACAATTATTGATAGTATTCTTTTTGCATTGGGGCTTTCATCCTCAAGGTCTTTGCGTGCCGAAAAATTGGAGCACTTTATCTCCACGCATACAAAACGTAATGAAGCTATCGTTAAAGTTACTTTTGGCGAAGTCGGCGACGATAATATGGATTTTTCGGTTACAAGAAAAATCAAAAAATCTTCCCAAGGCTATAACAGCATATATTATCTTAATGACAAGGCTACTACTCTAACAGAAATTCACTCTCTGCTTGAAAAATATAACGTTACCCCTAACAGCTATAACGTTATGATGCAAGGTGACGTTACAAGTATTACAAACTGTTCGCAGGTCGAACGCCGTAAAATTATTGACGAAATAGCGGGCGTTGCCGATTTTGACCGTCGTATTGAACAGGCAAAAAGCGAACTTGAAACCGTTGAAGAACGTGTCGAAAAATCTTCGCTTATTTTGCAAGAGGTTGATGCACAACTTGAACAACTCAAAGAAGAAAGAGAAGTTGCCCTAAAATACCAAAAATTAAAAGATGAAAAAACAAATCTTGAAGGGCAAATTACAACCGTTAAATTCTTTGATTTTAAAAGAATGCTTGAACAGGCACATGCAAATATTCTTGAATTTACCAAAAAGAAAAAAGAAGAAGAAGCAAGCCAAAAAGATTTGGAAGAAAAATTAAAACTTGTTAAAATCGAACATGAAAAAATTTCCGAAAAGGTTAAAGAAAACGGCGAAAATCAACAAATCGAATTAAAGAAAAAATTAGAGGGGATTAAAGGCGACATTGATCGAAAACAATCCGCAATAACTTATGCCGATAAACAAATTCAAGACGGTTTAAAATCCGTTGAAAATATGAAAAACGGGATTGAAAAACAAACTCGCTTGAATGAAGATTACAGATTAAAAATTAAACTTAAAAAAGACGAAATTCTAAAAACTCAAGAAAAACTTGATGAAGAAAAAAATAAGCGTAAAAGAGTTCTTGAAGAAATGACAGGGCTTAACAAGTCTGCCGATGAACATATAAAACGCAGAACGGAACTAAGAAAACAAATCGAAGATTTAACAGACAAAGAAAATAATCTTATCCGAGAAAAAATTCCGCTTGAAAGTGAACTGGAAACTCTTAAAAAAGAACTTAATCAGGCTAATGAAAAAATTAAAGAAAGTCAGGATTTTGAACTAACTTTTAAAGAAGAACGAGACAGATATGCCTTGCAAGTTGATGAACTTCAAAAAGAAATTGATGACTTAAAATCCGCTCAGCAGCGGGCATTGCAAGATTTGGATACGGTTAAAACGGAAATTGCCGACAATGATTTTAATTTACAGGCAACATACAGAAAACTTACTAATTTAGAGGTTCAAAAACAAGCCGCAGAAGATGCTAATTTCGGTCGCGCGGTTGATACGGTAATGACTTCAGGACTCAAAGGCGTGCATGCTCCGCTTGCAAAACTCGGAACCGTTGACAAAGAATACTCAACGGCACTGGAAGTTGCAATCGGCGGCAGAATGGCACATATCGTTGTTGATGATGACCACACGGGGGCGGTTGCGATTGAACTTTTAAAATCTTCTAATGCCGGTCGTGCAACGTTTATTCCGCTTAACAAAATTGCACCTTGTCCTAAAAAATTGTCGTTGCCTAAAGATGACGGAGTAATTGATTTTGCAATTAATTTGATTGATTTTGATGATATTTACATTGATGCGTTCTATTATGCAGTCGGTGATACCGTTGTTGTCGAAGATTTGGCGTGCGCAAGAAAATTGATGGGCAAATACAGAATCGTTACTCTTGCCGGAGAATTAATTGAAAAATCAGGTTCTATGACAGGCGGTACTCTCAAGAGAACCGGTTTGAAATTCGCTCAAAATGATGATGAGGAACTTGAAAGAGTTAAAGTTGCTCTTAAAAAATTCGAAGAAGAAAAGAAAAATCTTTCCTCCAAACGTTATGACATTGAGGACAGGCTCGATAAAATAAGAACTCAATATTCTAATTCGATTACGGAACACAGCAGGGCAAAACTTGAACTTTCTAACCTTGATAACAAGGCTAAAAACAACGCCGTTGTTATCGCGGAAAAACAAGAAATTGTTAATAATAACACCGCTAAAATCTCAGAAATTAACAAACAACTTGACAAAGCTGAAGAAAAACATTTTGATATTTCGGAAAAATTAACGGTCTTAAATGATGAAATAGCAAAAGTCGATGCCCTAATCAATGACGATGTTCTTAAAGAATTGGAAGAAAAAACAAAAGTTCTTGATGCCGAAATTAAGCGCCTCGAAAAAATTATTGCTGATATTGAAAACGAAATTAATGTTCTTGAAAAGAATATTGAATTTGGCGAAAACACTGTTATTAATTCTCACAAAGAAAATATTTCAAATATTCTTAGCAATAACGAAACCTTAAAACAGGATAAAGAGCGTTTTGCCAAAGAAATCAAAGAACTTGACGTTCGCTACAAAGAACTTGAAGAAGAAATTGACAAAATTAACGAAAAACTTGGCGAACTTTTAAAACAACGCGATGAAATAAAATCGCGTATGGATGATATCGAAACTAAAAAGCACCTAAAAGCAAGCGATATTGAAAAAGTTACCGAACAAATAGAATCATTTAAAGCCCGTAGAAGAGAACTTGAGCCTCAATTTGAAGATGCAAAATCAGAATTGGAAAAGACAGGGATTGAGGTTTCAAAACTTGAGCCTGTACAAATGTCGATTGAGGAAATTAATAATAAAATTTCAAGACTCGATAAACGCATGGAAGATTTGGGACTTGTTAACATGCGAGCCTTGACCGATTACGATAATAAACTTGCACGTCAAAACGAATTAAAATCACAAATCGAAACTCTCTCTGCCGAACGTGTTCAGATTTTGGATAGAATGCAAGGTTATGAACAACTTAAAAAAGAAACATTCTTGACAACGTATAACGATATTAATACAAACTTTAAAGACATTTTCCATAAACTCTCTGACGGTGAGGGAACATTAATTCTTGAAAATGAAGAAGACCCTCTCTCCGGGGGGTTAACCATTGAGGCTCAACCGAGAGACAAAAGAAAACAACGTCTTGAGGGACTTTCAGGCGGTGAAAAATCTTTGACTGCCATTGCTTTTGTTCTCGCAATTCAAAGACACATGCCGGCACCGTTCTACGCTTTCGACGAGGTTGATATGCACCTTGACGGTATTAATATTGAAAAACTGTCAGAGATGATTAAATATCAAGCAAAGAATACACAATTTATCGTTGTATCGTTAAGAAAACCAATGTTTGAGTCCTCAGACAGAATGATTGGGGTTACTCAAAAAGATAAAGGGGTAACTCAGGTTACGGGTATTCCCATAGAGCGATAATTGTGGTAAAATAATTTTTGTAGATAAGGATAGTTATGTCAGAAGCAATTAATTACGATAATTTTATGGGCAGCGGGACGATGGGAATAGTCCCTAACGAAAATCATGTTGATGAACTTGACGGGATAGAAATTCTTGTTTCAATGGCTAAAACAGGAAAAATTAATCCTTGGAATATTGATATTGTCGATATTACAGACAAATATCTTGCTCAAATGTTCAAAATGAAAGCCCAAAACCTTAGAGTTACAAGCAAGACCCTTTTGTTTGCAGCAGTGCTTTTGCGTTTGAAATCAAATATTCTTGCAAATGTTGATATTAATTATTTTGACGAACCCGAACCGGAATATTCCGATGACGAGTTTCAGGCAGATTATCATGACGAACAGGATTTTAACCGCAATAACGTTGTTTCTATTGACGAAGTTTTGCAACGTCGTACAAGTCTAAGGTTAAACAGAAATCGTGTTGTTACTTTGAAAGATTTGATAAGACATCTTGAATTTTATCAAAAACTTGATGAACAACAAACTTTAAAACAGCGTCATGAAAGGGCTAAAAGAAGAGTTCGTTCTTATGCAAATTTGACTCCTGACGAAATAGTTAATATTGCTCACGATGAATATATCAAAGACGGGGTTCAAAGATTAAAAGAAAATTTGGCTCAAATCTTCTTGAAAGAGAAAAAAATCGGACTCAAAGAACTTGCATGTCTGGGTATGGATAAAATTTCCGCTTACGTTTCTCTCCTGTTTTTGACGGTTGAATCAAACTATGAACTTAAACAGGACGAGTTTTATTCCGATTTATACGTTGTTCAAGGTGCGGCGGTATAGTTATGGAATTGCAAGAGTTAAAATCAAAAGTTGAAGCTGTTCTTTTTGTAACGGCAAAAACCTTACAGGCTGAGGATATTGCCGTAATTCTTGATGTTGAAAAAGACGAAGTTGAAGAGGCCCTTTTGGAACTTATTATGGACTACTCCGCCCGCGACGGTGCGTTGGAAATTGACGATGAGGACGGGTATATTTTACAAGTAAAAGCAGAACACATGGACATTGTTGAACTTCTTTGTCCTATTGAAATCAAACCGTCTGTTCTTAAAACCCTTACAGTTATTGCACTAAAGGAACCTATAAGACAGGCTCAATTAAAAGAAATTCGAGGAGCAAACGCTTACGAACATGTTCAGGAACTTGTTGATTTAGGACTGATTTCCAAAAACAGAGATAAAAACGGACGCTCTTTTAATCTTAGAACAACTAAAAAATTTAATGAATATTTTAAGCTGAAAGGCGACTCCAAAGCCCTTAGCAAATTGATTGATATTGAAAAAGGTATCAAGGACGATGACTGAATTTAAACATTTTACTGTTATGAAAAAAGAAGCCACAGATGCTTTAAATCTTCGTGACGGACTTGTTTATGTTGATGCCACACTTGGCGGAGGCGGGCACAGCGAGGTTATTTTAAAAGCAATACCGAACGGTAAATTGATTGCGTTTGATATTGATGATGATGCAATTAACTCGGCTTCGGAAAAACTTAAATATTACAAAAATTTAACAATTATTAAGGACTCTTATACAAATATTAAGAAAGTTTTACAAAAAATAGGAATAAAAAAAATAACAGGCGGAGTATTAATAGATTTAGGTGCGTCTTATCATCAACTGACCTGTCCGCAGCGAGGGTTTTCGTTTATGTATGACGCTCCGTTGGATATGAGATTTGGCAGTCAAATTGATAAAACGGCTTCGGATATTGTAAACAGCTATTCGGAAAACGATTTGGTTCGAATTTTTAGCGAGTACGGAGAGGAAAGATTTTCAAAAAGAATTGCAAAAGCTATTGTAGAAAAACGGTTAAAAAATCCGATAAAAACAACGAAAGAACTTGCTGATTTAATAATTGAAGCGACGCCGAAAATTAAATCCAAAATTCATCCTGCGACAAGAGTCTTTCAAGCGTTAAGAATTGAGGTTAACAGGGAATTAACAAATATAGATACATTTTTTAATGATGTATTGGATTTATTGGATAACGGTGCTATAATAAGTGCAATAAGTTTTCACTCGCTTGAGGACAGGATTGTAAAGCGATTTTTTAAATATCACTCTCAAAAATGTCATTGTGATAAAACGCAGATGATATGTCATTGTCCCCCTCCAAAGTTGGAACTTGTCACTAAAAAACCAATTATTGCAACTGAGGAAGAGTTAAAAATTAATCCGCCGTCAAGAAGTGCAAAACTACGTGTAGCAAAAAGAATTAATGTAAATAACAATGAAAAAAACAAATCTTAAATTAAATAAATCTTCGGCATCTATAATCAAAGGCGGGTTTTCGCAGCAAGAGGCAAAACGACAAATGGCTATTAAAAGAGTAAACGGAACATTAACGGTATTATTACTTATTGCATTATTTATTACGGGGCTTAATTATTATTTTGCAACTTCCAGCGAAATGGTGTTAAACAATTTAAACCGTGAAATTGTTATTACTAATGATGAAAATTTTGATTTGCAATACAAATTGGATAAGATGAAATCGTTTACAAATGTCGGAAATCAGGTTGAAAGTTCACAATTACTAAAAAAAGCGGAAGAGGTTATTGAAATTCCGTTTGTACAAACGAGTGTTCCAAAAGTTATTAAAAATGAAAAGACCGTTAAACAGGCATGGAATTTAGGATATTAAATATTGAAGAAGAATTTAAAAACCTAAAAAAGTTGTTACGTGACAAATCAAATCTATTGATAGTTTTGGTTCTTTTTTCGTTATTGATAAATATTTGCGGTATATTTTACAATATTTTTACCAATGTTCAAATAAAAAAGAAAATTGACCACAGATATTTTAATATTAACCAGTCGTTGGAAGATATTAACAATGTGGATTTGAATACCAAAGACGGGCACATCATTCGTTACCGATAATTTTATCTTGAATTAGTTGTTTAATATATTTAATTTCGTCCGGGCTGAATGTTTCGTTTTGTAATTCCGGTTTTGTTTCGGAGGGGGTTTCCGTGTTTGGGGTTTCTCCGTATAAAAGCCAGTCGATTGATACATCAAAATAGGTTTTAATTTTATTCAATTCTTCCGTAACGGGAAGTGCTTTTCCTATTCCGAATTTTTCTATTCTGCTTTCGGGAATATCAAGCAATTTTGATATTTGAAAATCGCTCAGATTATTTTCTTTTTGAAGTTTGTTGAAACGCTTATAAAATGAATTTAAATTTTTTACCAATTTATAGTTGTTTTGGCGATCTAATGAATTGTAGCAGCTGCTGAGATACATATCTCCTCTGCCTGTAAAAAGCCAATTAAGGTTTACGTTAAAAACCTTAACAAGCATTAATAAAATTTTATCGGGAAGATTTTTTGTTTTATACTCATAGCCTCTGTAAGTATTTGGCTCAATATCAAGTTTTTCAGCCATTTCATTTTGGCTAAATCCCAAGTTTATACGAATTTTTTTTAATCTGTCTTTCATGCTTTAAATCTCTTTTTTATAGAATATCATCTATTTGTACTATTTTATATTACCCAACCGGGTAATATAATCTAAAAAAGATAATAATAAATAAAAAAAAAAATATATGCTATCAATGTCATAGCATAAAAATATGTAAATAACAAAAAGTAGTTTTATCTTTTTTGTATAAAATATAGGTAGAGGTAGAAATGAATAAGCAAGAAAAACTTGAGCATGATAAACTTATAGAACAAAACGAAAGGTTAAAGGAAGAATTATTGGAAATAAAGTACTTTAACTTAGAAAAAGTAATAGACAAAGTAATCGGAGAAGGCTTTATGGAAGATGTTTTAAATGTTTATATTTTGACCCTGGAGAAAAAAATAGAAGCACTGACAGAGGAAAATAAATTGCTGCGTGATTCTTTAAAAAAACAACTTGCAAAGAGGTTATATACATTGATAACAGAAAAGAGGTAACAATTTTTATAAATATTTTTTCAAATATTTGCCGGTAAAAGAATTTGGGATATTTGCAATTTCCTCGGGAGTTCCGCAAGCAACGATTTCTCCGCCCCCATCTCCGCCTTCAGGACCTAAATCAACGATATAATCGGCAATCTTTATCAAGTCCATGTTATGTTCAATAATAAGAATAGTGTTTCCCGCATCGGCAAGTTGTTGAATAATCTTGATAAGTTTATCCAAATCCGCCCAATGCAATCCTACTGACGGTTCATCAAGTAAATAAAGAGTTTTTCCCGTAGAGCGTTTATTCAATTCCGCCGCAAGTTTTATTCTTTGTGCCTCGCCGCCTGAAAGTGTTGTTGAACTTTGTCCAAGTTGAATATAACCGAGTCCGACATCGTATAGTGTTTGGAGTTTCGATTTTATTTTTGGGATGTTTTCAAAAAACTCTAACGCCTCGCTTACAGTCATTTCAAGAACATCGGAAATAGTTTTCCCTTTATACTTAACCTCCAGGGTTTCACGATTATAGCGCTTTCCTTTGCAAACATCACATTTTACGTAAACATCTGACAAAAAATTCATTTCAATTTTTAAAACGCCGTCGCCTTTGCATGCTTCGCAGCGTCCGCCTTTAACATTAAAACTGAAACGTCCTTGTTTATATCCGCGAACTTTTGATTCGTTTGTTTTGGCAAACAGTTCTCTTATCGGAGTAAATACATCCGTATAAGTTGCAGGATTTGAACGAGGGGTTTTACCGATTGGAGATTGGTCAATGTCAATGACTTTGTCTATGTTTTCAAAACCCAAAATTTCATCAACGCCTTGAGGTTTAGGTTTGTTTTTTCTAACCTTATGGCGTGCATATTCATAGATTAAATCTTGCATAAGGGTAGATTTTCCCGAGCCCGAAACCCCTGTAAAAACAACAATTTTACCAAGCGGGATATCGACGTCAATATTTTTTAGATTATTAAGATGCGCGTTTCTGATTTGTAAAAACTCTCCGTTACCTTGTCTGCGGGATTCAGGAACGGGAATGAATTTTTTACCTGAAAGATATTGTCCCGTTAAAGAGTCCGTATTAGCAATTATGTCCTCAATAGAGCCTTGAGCGACAATATGTCCGCCGTTCACTCCCGCATTTGGACCGATGTCAACAATATAATTGGCGCTTCGCATTGTATCTTCATCATGTTCAACCACAATAAGAGTATTGCCAAGATTTCTAAGGTTAATTAAAGTTTTAATCAATCTGTCATTATCGCGTTGGTGCAATCCTATGGACGGTTCATCAAGAACGTATAGCACTCCTGATAAACCGCTGCCTATTTGAGTAGCGAGCCTAATTCTTTGAGCCTCCCCGCCGGAGAGTGTTCCTGCGGTTCTGTCAAGCGTTAAATAACTTAGGCCGACATCTATCATAAATTTTAGTCTCGCACGTATTTCGTCTAAAATTTGTTTTGCGATTGTTAATTCATGGTCGTTTAGTTCCAAATACAGGTTTGATACGAAATCAAATGATTTTTTTATTGTCATGCACGTAAATTCATAAATATTTATTCCTCCAACAGTTACGGCGAGCGGAAACGGTTTTAACCTTGCACCATGACATGCAGAGCAGGGTTTTGAAACAACATATTTTTGAAGTTCGTTTGTCCAGTATTCACCGTCGGACATTAGACTTTCATTATATTTTTTTTCAAGATACGGAACGACTCCGGCAAATTGGGTGTAGTGAGTGCGATAGTGTTGCGTGCCAAAATCCTTAACTCTTATTTTAATAATTTTTTCGTTGCCGTACAGTATAATATCTTGATGTTCTTGCGGTAAATCTTCAAACGAACGGTTAAAATCAATCCCAAATTCATCGCAAACACATTTGATTAAATCTACATAATACTGATTTGTTGTTTTTGCCCAAGGATAAATTGCACCGTCTGCGAGTGATTTTTTGCGGTCAGGAATTACCAAATTAGGATCGACTATTGTATCGGCACCAAGTCCCGAACATCTTTCGCACGCACCGTAAGGAGCGTTAAAAGAAAATATACGCGGTGCAAGTTCTTCATAACTCAGGTTACATTTTGGACAGGATAATTTTTCCGAAAAAATAATTTCTTCGTCCGCTTTATCCACAATAATTATTCCGTCGGCTTTTTTCAAGGCAATTTGAACGCTGTCGGCAATCCTTGACTTAGCACTTTCTTTAACGACGATTCTGTCGACAACTACGTGAATAGTGTGTTTTGTTGTTTTTGAAAGTTCAATATCGTCTTCGTCAAGGTTATATATTTTTCCGTCAACTTTTACCCTTACAAAACCTTCTTGACGTAATTCTTCAAATGTTGAAACGAACTCTCCTTTTTTACCTCTGACAATAGGAGCAAGGATTTGAATTTTCGTTCCCTCTCCCAAGATTAATATTTTGTCGACAATTTCGTCAAGTGTTTGCGGTTTGATTTTTTCCCCGCAATTAGGACAGTGTGGAATTCCTATTCGGGCATAAAGTAAACGCAGGTAGTCATAAATTTCCGTAACGGTTCCGACAGTTGAGCGCGGATTATTTCCTGTTGTTTTTTGGTCAATGGAAATTGCCGGAGAAAGCCCCTCAATATACTCGACATTGGGTTTATCCATTTGTCCCAAAAACTGACGAGCATAGACAGAGAGGCTTTCAACATAGCGTCTTTGTCCCTCCGCAAAAATTGTATCAAAAGCAAGAGAACTTTTCCCTGAGCCTGAAACACCCGTAAACACTATAAGTTCGTTTTTAGGAAGTTCTAATGAAACATCTTTTAAATTATTTTCTTTTGCGCCGCGAATAACTATTTTGTCTGCCATAGTTATATTATGCCACTAAAATAACATAAAGACAAAAACTCCGTAAAATTTTTGTAAAAAACAGGGTGACAAAGTCTTTCAGTTTTTAGATTTTTTGTCACCCTCTTGAGTTTAATTCAGATAATCCGCATTATCGTTTTTCAATATATAGCTTGCACAACTTGCGCCGACTCCATTTAGGTTGCAATCAGAGCCATCCCCTGCCGGAACAACTTTGTTTGCATAAATATCGAAAATGAACATATCTTTGCCCCTGTAGTTTGGACCTTTAGTACCATTAATGTCTACATAGACTTTGATACATGCACCGTTATTTTGACAATCATCTTTTGTTGTTCTAAACATCATAGCCGTTCCGTCTGAAAGCAATACGTTATAGTAAATTCCGCCGTGAGAAGAATAATTGGCACCAAAAACTCCGTTTAAATCCTTGTATTCACCATTGTAAAAACAGTCTGAAAACTCATTGCCGCAATCTTTTACAATATTTAGATAAGGTATGATTTTTCCGCCAATAAGGTTTGCACTCACACTATCGTCTGATGCAATTCCCCATTTATCAACGGTTCCGTCATGTGCGATTGCCAGACTTACGGCCGATGATAAAACACTATAAGCCTTTTTGACCTTGCTGACAGTTTCCTTTTGGTTTGTTTTCTGCATCAGGGTCGGAATAGTGAGTGCTGCAACTACACCAATAATGCCCAATGTAATTAAGACTTCCGCAAGAGTAAAGGCGCACTTTTTGACAGATTCTGAACCCGCCTGCGGCGTTTCAGAATGACGGGTATTAAGTGCGTTCGGGATTGTCTTGGATTTCCTCCACGCTCGCAGAGAATCGCTATTTGTGGCTTCGCCACAAGTCCGCTCTTTCTGCTCGCTATCCGGATTTGCTCGGACTTCGTCCTCGACGCCATCCGTACGGAAATCCGCTGCCGCGCTCACTTCGTTCGCTCGCAATGACTGACGGGCAAAACTTTCAAACCCTAAATCCG
>JAFUZZ010000099.1 GCA_017476325.1 bacterium
AACGTGTACTAAAAAAGTTAATAATTGTTCAACATACCTTGCTGACGGAACGTGCAACACATGTAACAGCTCTTATCAATTAACAGACAGTAAAGCATGTAAATCTCCTACTAAAACTTATGGCGGACAAACAGCCTATCTCGTCGGGGACTATTATGTTTTCGAAGACACAAGCAAATATGCAGGTTGGCAAGATGCTTCAGATTATTGCGAAAATCTTGGTATGAGATTGCCAACTCTTGCAGAAACACAAGAATTATATAACCACAATGGAGAAACAGGGGCTCCTACAAGACAAGCTACCTGGACATCAAGTGATTCGAATGGTTGTCCTGCTCTTAGAAATTTTGGTCCAAGATATTGTGTACAAGGTGGTGGATGTGTTGACCCAGGTGGAGAGGACAGGCAATGTGATTTAACAAACGAACAACCTGTTGCATGTGTTGCAAAAGAAGAATAGACAAATTATATATTAAGTAAAAAATAGGGTGACAAATTTATATTTTATCATCCTATTTTTATATGATGTATTCTCTTTTTTGGGGGGCTTGGTGGGTGTTCTTTTGAACAAGATAATTGTAGAAATGCTGCAACTATTTATGGTTCCGGTAGTATTTGGAAAGGAGCTTTATGGAAAAATAGTTCTAATGTGAGTATTCTTTGTATAACAGAGTAAATGAAATGTATTATATAAAAAATTTTAAAATAGCTGCTAAAATCTTATGTCTTGAATATTAATAAAATCTAACAAAAAACCTTAAATTTATATTTTTAGGGTTTTTTGTTAGAATAATTTTGTTTTTAAATAAAAATAATATTTGCACCAAAATTTTACTTGTGTTATAATATCCATATAGGATAGGGATATATAAAGAGGAAAGAGATTTGGGACAACAAAATATATTTGGTGACGGAAATATCGTTCAGGTTAATTTAAGAGATGAAATGAAACGCTGTTATATCGATTACGCAATGAGTGTAATTGTGGGACGTGCGTTGCCTGATTGTCGTGACGGCTTAAAACCTGTTCACAGACGTATATTGTTTGCAATGAATGAACTTGGAATGACTCCTGATAAGCCGTTTAAGAAATCAGCCCGTATCGTTGGTGAAGTTCTTGGTAAATACCACCCGCACGGTGATACTGCGGTTTACGAGTCTCTTGTTCGTATGGCTCAAGATTTCTCAACCCGTTATTTAATGGTAGACGGTCATGGAAACTTCGGTTCCGTCGATGGTGACTCCGCAGCCGCTATGCGTTATACGGAAGCAAGAATGCACAAAATTACCCAATCAATGCTTGCCGATATTGATTGTGAAACAGTTGACTTTGTTCCAAATTTCGACGGCTCTCTTGAAGAACCGTCTGTGTTGCCCGTAAGATTACCTATGCTTTTGTTAAACGGTGTTTCCGGTATTGCTGTCGGTATGGCAACAAATATTCCTCCGCATAATCTTTGCGAAATTGTAGATGCTACAGTTGCGTTGATTGACAATCCCGATATTACTGTTGAGGGCTTAATGGAGCATGTTAAAGGTCCGGACTTCCCGACAGGTGCTACAATCGTTGGCTTAAACGATATTAAACAAGCGTACGAAACAGGACGAGGATCAATAAAAATGTCTGCGGTATCATCGTTTGAAGAAATCGCAGGGGGCGGCGGTCGTCAAGCAAGAACGGCCATTGTTGTTACGGAAATCCCTTATCAGGTTAACAAGGCAGCATTGATTGAAAAAATTGCGGAACTTGTTAAAGAACAAAAAATTAACGGTATTTCCGATTTGCGCGATGAATCCGACCGCGATGGTATGAGAATTGTTATCGAACTTAAACGCGATGCTAAGCCTGATGTCGTTCGTAATAACCTCTATAAACACACTCAACTTGCAACAACTTTCGGCTTTAACATGATTGCTCTCGTTGGTTTGCAACCAAGATTAATGAATTTGTATGAAGTGTTGAACGAGTTTGTTGAACACAGAGTTGAAATCGTTACAAGACGTACTATTTTCTTTTTGAAAAAAGCTAAAGTCCGTGCTCATATTTTGGCAGGTTTATTGATTGCTCTTGGGTCTTTGGACGAAGTTATTGAATTGATTAAAACGTCAAAAACTACTGATGATGCGAGAATGGGCTTAATGTCAAGATTTGGTCTTGATGTTGATCAGGCAAATGCAATTCTTGAAATGCAATTAAGACGTTTGACAGGTTTGGAACAAGATAAAATCAAAGCAGAATACGAAGAATTACAAAAGAAAATCAAAGAATATGAAGAAATTCTTGCCGACCGTCAAAAAGTTCTTAACATTATTAAAACAGAACTTTTGGAAGACAAAGAAAAATACGGAGATGAAAGAAAAACTCAAATCGTTCCGGAACAAGGTGAAATGAGTATTGAAGATTTGACTCCAAATACTTCAATGGCTGTATTTATTACTCATCAAGGTTATTTAAAGAGAATTTCTTTAGATACTTTTGAACGCCAAAACAGAGCAACAAAGGGTAAATCAGGAATTAAAACAAAAGAAGATGATGATATTCAACATTTCTTTACAGCGATGATGCACGATAAGGTTCTGTTCTTCTCTTCAAAAGGTACAGTTTACAGTTTGAATGTCTATGATTTTCCTGAAGGTTCAAGACAGTCAAAAGGCTTGCCGATAGTAAATGTATTGCCGATAGAACAAGGTGAAAGAATTACCGCTGTTGTTCCTGTTTCAAACTTCTCACAAGATTTGAACCTCATAATGCTTACTAAAAAGGGTTATATAAAACGTATCGAATTAAGTAACTTCTCAAGCATAAGACGAAACGGTATTATTGCTATCGGACTTGAAGACGGTGACGAACTTTGCTGGGTTAAGCTTGCAAAATCTAACGATGAAATAATAATCGGTACGGCTTGCGGTATGGCGATAAGATTCCCAATCGAAGATTTAAGACCGCTTGGCAGAAGTGCAAGAGGTGTTAATTCCATGAAACTCAGAACAGGTGACAGCATTGTCGGTTGTGACGTTGTTCCTCGTGATTATGACGCGGATTTGCTTGTTGTAACTTCTGACGGTTTTGGCAAACGTTCCAAACTTTCTGAATTTAGAACACAAAACAGAGGCGGTATAGGCTTAATTGCAACTAAGTTCAAATCAACAGAGTCAAGACTTGTTGCGTTAACTATTGTAGAAGAAAAAGATGAAATTATGCTTGCAACTTCTCATGGTATTGTAACGAGAATTAAAGCCGGTGATATTTCAAGACAAGGACGTCCTGCAACCGGTGTTAAGGCTCAAAATCTTGTTGACGGTGATGTAGTTGTTTCTGTTACCAAAATAGTTGATCCTGATAACGTGGATGAAGATTTGGAAAAACTAAACAAGAAACTTGAAGCCATTGACAATGCTAAAGTAGAAAGTCAGCAAACAAGTTTGTTGGATGCTCCGCAAGAATAGGATAAAGCGGAATGACTCTTGAATGTAATGTTATCGGAGCGGGTTTGGCAGGTTCGGAATGTGCTTTTCAACTGGCGAAACGTGGTGTTAAGGTCAAATTGTACGAAATGCGTCCGACAAAAATGACGCCTGCACATAAAACGGAAAATTTTGCGGAATTTGTTTGTTCTAACAGTCTTGGCAGTGATGATATTACAAATGCCTCAGGACTTTTAAAAAAAGAAATGTCTATGCTTGGCGGAGAGTTGATAAAAATTGTTTATGAAACTCAGGTTCCCGCAGGCGGTGCTTTGGCGATAGACAGGGAACTTTTTTCTAAAACCGTTACGGAGAAAATAAAGTCAAATTCTAATATTGAAGTTATAAGTGAAGAAGTGATAAAAATTCCTGATACACCGACGGTTATAGCCTCAGGACCCTTGACAAGTTCTGCTTTTACGGATGATATTAAAAAGTTTACAAACAGCGAATATTTATATTTCTTTGACGCTATTGCTCCGATTGTGGAAAAAGACTCAATTAATTTTGATAAGGCGTTTTATGCTAATCGTTATGATAAAGACGAGGATAATCCCGCCTACATTAATTGTCCGATGAACAAGGAAGAGTACGAGCGGTTTTATGAATATTTGATTAATGCCCCAAAAATAGAGTTAAAAGAGTTTGAAAAGGGTGCAAAATTTTTTGAATCTTGTTTGCCGATTGAGGTTCTTGCTTCTCGTGGGGTTGACACATTGCGTTTTGGACCGATGAAGCCTGTAGGACTTGTTGATAAAAGAACGGGTGAAGAAAATTATGCGGTTGTCCAATTACGTCAAGATAATTCGGCTAAAAGTCTTTATAATTTAGTAGGTTTTCAAACGAACCTAAAATGGGGAGCACAGAAAGAACTTTTACAACTTATTCCCGGGCTTGAAGATGTGAATATCGTGCGTTATGGTGTTATGCACAGAAACACTTTTATTAACAGTCCCAAACTTTTAAACCCGACATTGCAAACTCGTGCACGAAAAGATTTATTTTTTGCAGGGCAAATATCCGGAACGGAGGGGTACACCGAATCAATCGCATCCGGACTTTTGGCGGGGATTAATATGTCAAGGCATTTGAAAGGGGAACCTCTTTTAGAATTGCCAAAAGATACTATGCTTGGGGCATTGACACATTATATTTCAAATCCCCAAAATACAAATTTTCAGCCGATAAATTCTAATTGGGGAATTGTTCCTTCCATAGAACTTCCTAAAAAAGAACGTAAAAATAAAAAGTTAAAGAACGAATTGTTGGCAAACAGAGCAATTAACAGTTTAAAAAGTATTCTTTAACTTTATAGTTTGGTAAACGGAATTATATTAGATAGTTTGAAAATAATAAATTTTAGAATATAATAAAGTTGTAGGTATGCTCACCGCTATCCGCCGACACACACAACAGTGAAGAAATTGGTCGGAAAGGAGGCAAAACTATGATAGATAAAATAACAATGCTACTCGTAGCATTAACATTGCTCGTAGTAGCATTGAAACTTTTGATATCGTAGGAGTGAAGCGAACCATTGAGGAGACCTCACAAATCCTTAGTGGTTCGTCCTACATTTATATTATTTACCATGACTATAATTTTGTCAACCCCTGGTGTTGAAAATTTTACAAAAAACAATTAGTCGTTTTTAACAAAAAAAAAGAACTAACTTCTTGCACAAAGAGCAATTAACAGTCTTCGGACTGTTCTCTAACCAAATAGTGCGGACGATTTTTAGTTTCGTTATAAATTTTTGCTATGTACTGTGCCAGAACGGAAAAACATAGCATTTGAACGCCCAAAAACATTATTACCAATGCCGATGTTAAAATTTTCCAGGAAATATCCTGGGTAATCAAAAGACAACATGCTATAATCAAGGCTATTAAAAAGAATACTACTCCGCAAAAAGACATAAATAATAGCGGAATATCCGAAAAGGCAAAAATACCGTCAAGGGCATACAACAAAAGTTGAGTGAATGACCATTTTGTATCACCTGCTACGCGTTCTATATTTTTAAACTCGAAAACTTTTGTTTTGTATCCAATCCAAGGAAACAAAGCTTTTGAAAATCTCGTCTTTTCCCGCAAACTTAAAATAGAATTTAAGACATCTCTTTTCATAAGGTGATAGTCTCTTGCCCCGTTTTTTAAATCAATCTTTAATCCTTTTTGCATGAAAAGATAAAACAATCCCGCACACCAAGATCGAATTGGAGGCTCGCCGTCACGAGAGGTTCTGCGAGCGCCTGCCATATCATAGTTTTCAAACTTTACAGCCTTGTACATTTCAGGCAAAAGTTCAATCGGATCTTGCAAATCTACATCAAGAAGTGCAATATAATCACCTTTTGCTTTTTCAAATCCTGCAAGTATTGCCGATTCTTTTCCAAAATTACGTGAGAAAGAAATAAATTTTATACGGTTATCATTTTCCCTAAGATGTTTTATTTTATCAATCGTTGAATCCTTTGAACCGTCATCAAT
Source organism: bacterium (assembly GCA_017476325.1). Classification (GTDB taxonomy): domain Bacteria; phylum Cyanobacteriota; class Vampirovibrionia; order Gastranaerophilales; family Gastranaerophilaceae; genus QHMH01. Next base: position 5,958 of record JAFUZZ010000099.1, read on the forward strand.
AAAAATAAGCTCGTATTTTTCACAAAATGTCGGTAAAACTTTTGTGATTTTTTCATAAAATATATTAACTGTTTCTTCTTCATTGTAGCAAGGAACAACAACTGACAGCATTTTAGACTCCTAACCTTATTCAACCGTAACCGATTTTGCGAGGTTTCTCGGTTGGTCAACGTCTTTGCCCAAATATTCTGCAATGTAATAAGCCAACAGTTGTAAAGGAATGACAGAGATTATAGGCGAGAGAATTTCATTAACTTCAGGGATTCTTATAACGTGATCGAAAAGTTCGTCTATTTTTGCGTCTTTAGAATCTGTTAATGCGATTAATTTTGCATTTCTCGCCTTTGATTCTTCAGCGTTTGACAATATTTTTTCGTAAACTTTGCCTTTCATCAAAATTGAAAGTACAGGCATGGTCTCGTCAAGCATTGCAATAGGTCCGTGTTTAAGTTCTCCCGCCGCGTAGCCTGTTGCATTGATGTAACTTATTTCTTTAAGTTTTAAAGCACCCTCAAACGCGGTTGCAAGGTTAACTCCGCGTGCGATGTATATAAAGTTTTTGAAACTTGAATATTCTTTTGCAATTTTCTTGATTTGTTCTTTTTCGTTTAATACTTGTTCAATTTTTTGAGGAAGAATAATCAATTCTTTTTTTAGTGATGTTGAAATTTCTTTTGTTATACATCCTTTAACCTCAGCCATATAAATTGCCAATAAGTAGAACGACATTAATTGTGCGATGTAAGATTTTGTTGCCGCAACAGAAACTTCAATACCCGCATTAACAGGGATAAGGCTGTCTGCTTCTCTTGCCATTGTAGAATCAGGTCTGTTTGTGATGATTAAAATATGAGAACCTTTTTCTTTTGCCTGACGGATTGCCGTAATTGTATCTGCAGTTTCTCCTGATTGTGAAACTCCGACAACGAGTGTTTTTTCATCGGTAATTGCTTTTCTGTAAATATATTCGCTTGATGCTTCAACTTCAACAGGGATTGAGCAAAAATCTTCGATTAAATATTTACCAACCATTGCGGCGTGCAAAGACGTTCCGCAGGCAATTATTTGAACACGGTTTAAGTTCTTTAATGTTTCCTTGTCCAGTTTTACTTCTTCAAGGTTAATCGGTTCGTCGATGGTATGAAGTTTGCCATTCAAAACATTTCTTATAACGTCCGGTTGTTCATGAATTTCTTTAAGCATAAAGTGCTTAAATCCCATTTTGCTTAGGGCAACCGGTTCCCAAGGGAGACTTTCGATTTTAGGTGTTATTTCCGTGTTATTTTCGTCAATAAGTTTTAAAGAATTTCTTGTCAGCGTAGCAATTTGATTGTCGTTTAAATACATTGCTTTTTTGGTGTATTCGATAATCGCGGGAACGTCGGATGCAACAAAATATTCTCCCTCGCCTATTCCAACAAGCAGCGGAGCGTTTCTTTTTGTAACAACGAGTGTTTCGGGTTCATCTTTGTGCATAATGCAAAGGGCATAGGCACCTTCTATTTTTTTCGTTGCAAGTCGAACCGCTTCGGTCAAATCTTTAGTTTTGGCGTATTCCTGTGCAATTAAGTGTGCAACGGTTTCCGTATCTGTTTGAGAGTGGAAAGTGCATCCTTTTTTTTCTAATTCGACTTTAAGTTCTTTAAAGTTTTCGATAATTCCGTTGTGAACAATAACAAGGCTTCCGCAGTTACATGTGTGAGGGTGTGCGTTTATTGTAGTCGGTGCGCCGTGTGTTGCCCAGCGGATGTGACCGATACCGAGAGTTGAATTTTCTACTTCAGCACGCTTTTCATCCAAAATATTAACAAGGTTTTGTAACTTTCCTTGTGCTTTGTATACGTCAATTTTATTTTGGTTATACAATGCAACGCCGGAGGAATCATATCCTCTGTATTCAAGGTTTTTTAGTCCGCTTGTTAAAATATCAACCGCTTTTCTGTATCCGATATATCCGACTATTCCGCACATATAATTCTTTCCTTTGTAAAAACTTCTTCTACTCTTATTCTTTTATTTTACCATTAAAAAAATAATTGTGAAATAAAGTTTTTATAAAATTTGTTTAAAATTATATTAAGATAAAACGAGACATGTTTATTGTAATGCCTCGTTTAAAATTTAATTTAATCTTCAGAAACGCAAATGAAAGAATAAGCATATCTTCTGTCACCCAAGGTTGTATCGCCTCCATGTTTACCTGCTTCTGCCCATGTTACAGTATCAGTAGATTCAAAGTATAAACCTTCTGCCCAACGTTCTGTCGGATCGGTAGTTGTTGACCACATAAATCCGGAATCGGGTATTCCGTTTGTTCCTCTTTGTTTATAAAGCTCTTTTAAGGTGTCAATATCAGGCAGAGTCATACCTTTTTTCTGACATTCTTCCTCGGCTCCTGCAAGATAATCATCATAATCTGTATTTGGAACTTTTCCGCTTGGACTGTATTCGGAGTTTACGGAAGAAATGTAATAATCTTTTGTTTCGTTGTTTATGGTAATAGTTGCTTTACCCTCTGCCGGAATACATTGTCCGTTTGTTGTATCGACATAATATCCTGAATTACACTTGGTACATTCGGTTTCTGTCGTGCTTTTACAATTTGCGACATTGTATACCGGACTATTCGAAACGACATCACCGCTCCATAATTTGTGATGTGCAAGAATATACGCTCCGCAATCAAGACCGTTTTCGCAGCTGTCAGACTCACCCAATGCTTTTACGCCGTTTGGTGTCAGGTTCATCGTAAACCTGTCTTTGCCTGCCGTGTTCGGACCTTTCTTTCCGTTTGTGTCGATTGTCAGTGTGTCACAAATGTTATCTGTGAAAGACACGTCGAATGTTCCGTAAGCAAATTGTGAGCCGTCCGCAAGGCAGACGTTCCGAGTAAAGTATGAGACCCCAGCATCTGCGTCACATCCTGTTGTTTTAAGATGGCTTTCGAATTTTGTTTTAAAATCAG